>CAZTKW010000320.1:1015-4740 GCA_964614315.1 uncultured Pirellulales bacterium | reverse complement strand
GTATATCATAAGTATTTCCTTTTTCAACAATTTTTCCTTTATACATAACAATAATCTCCTAATTTAACTATTTAACCATCCAACCAACTTTGCTTTTTGGGATTTTTGGCTCTGTGTCTGTATGTCAGGACTTATATGCTGCGAGAATTAGCCTTGATTCGAATCTTAAATGCACTCCGCGTTTTCCGCGCTCTCAACGGTTAATTCCACCCCTGATGTTGCCCTATAATTTATTTGCTTACCAAACACTCCTTTAAATTATTCAACAACAGTTTTTTACAAATCTTTCATATCTTCTTTAGTTAATCGGTCAAAAGCCGTTTCTACTAAAAAAAATGTCAAATTCCTCAGATTCGAAATATTTTTGTTTTATAAGATGTTGAAATCAATATTTTCAGTATTGATAACGGCCTTTTGTTTAATATTTTCGAACGTTGAACACAATAAACAATTATATTGATGCAAAGTAAAATCAATAAATAATATGACAACCTACCGTCAGAAAAAACTGACTTGAGATTTACACAAATGCTTTTTTTAGTATTAATATGAAGGTTTTCTGAACAGTAAATCACATAAGCTGCGACTAAATAATATAGAGTTTTATCGTGTACTTTTGCAGCTAAACTTTTTTTATCAAATTCACGCCTGAAAAAAAACAGTTCCAATGTGTCTTCAAGAACCTATCTCAACGGTATTGTTGGCTTTTGACTCAGGATGCCAGTTCTTGAATTACGGCATCTATATGTTAAAAATCACCTTCACCAAGCCACTAATTTTGACAACCTGCCGAAAATTCTTATAATTAGTTTATATAAGGGTTTATCTGTATGATTGCTGAAAATAAAAAAATTGCTTTTATTAAGCTTTAATCGACATTAAACTTAGTTACAGCACAATGAATGATATTAATATAAACTATTGGAGTTAATACTAATTTATGGCCACGGAACAACCTATCAGTACACACATAAGTCCCGGCCATGAGCCCGAGTTGAACAAGTTTTTCAGAGCTGCTATCAAAACGCAGGCGAGCGACCTGCACCTGAAAGTCGGTCAGCCTCCGAAGCTCCGCCTCTATAGTAGGTTAAAAAACACCACAGGTGAAATTATGACCGGGGAAACTATGGAACGTCTCGTCTATGAGATACTAAGTCCGGCGCAAAAGGAGTACTTTCTTAAAAACGGCACAATCGACTTCGCCTATGAAATTGGCGACGAAGACCGCTTCCGCATAAACATATTTCGCCAGCGAGGAGTTATCAGCCTGGCTGCAAGGCGCGTAAGCTCAAATATCCCCGCTTTTGAAAGTTTGCATCTGCCGATGGTAATACAAAATATAGCCGAAGGCAGCCAGGGAATGGTTCTCGTTGTAGGCCCGACCGGCTGCGGCAAAACTACAACTATCGCATCGATGATAAACTACATAAATCATACACGCTCCTGCCATATAGTTACAATCGAAGACCCCATCGAATATATTTTCAAAGACGACAAAGCAATCGTCTCACAAAGGGAAATTGGTATCGATGTGAAGGACTTTGAAGAAGCCTTAAGAACTTTGATGCGACAGGACCCCGACATTGTCTTCGTCGGCGAGATGAGAGATTCCAAAACCGTAACCGCAGGAATGAGAGCCGCCGAAACCGGCCATCTTGTCTTCGGAACAATGCACTCGGCAAATGCCTCACAGGCAGTTCAAAGACTTTTAGACCTGTTCCCACAAAGCGAGAGAGACCTGACAAGGCAAACCTTAAGTCTGACAATCAGGGCCATCATCAGCCAGGTATTGATACCCAGTATCAAGGAAGGTATCGACAGAATTCCTACTGTCGAGGTGCTTCTTGCAAATTCAACCGTCAAAAAACTGATTTCTGAAGAACGTGAAGCCGATTTACCAAGTGTTATACAAAGCTGTCAGAACGAAGGGATGCAGGACTTCACAAATAACCTTTGTGAACTGGTGAAAAATGGCAGCATTGACCCGAAAGATGCGTATCATTATGCACCTAACGTGGAAGAGTTGAAAATGGCACTAAAGGGCATCAGAACCAGCACCAGCGGTATATTATGAAAATTCTTTTTGTTTTTCAATGGAGTATCTTATGCCGGTTTTCCTTTTGACCTCTGTCGAATACAGCAGCTATATATCTCCGTTCAAACTTCTTATCTTTTTGGTTTTATTTTTTCTATGGCTGCCGCTGGTTACATGGGTATACAACGACGCCAAAAGGGTCGGAACAAAAGAATTTTTCTGGACTGCTGTTGTCTTCGGAACAGGAGCCGCAACAATGGTAATTTGGTTGATTCTTCCTGTTTTTATCATCGGCGTTTTGTTCTGCCTGATAGCCGTAGTAGCAGCCTCTCTCGGTTATGTAACACACCGCAACGCCCTTGTTATGGATTCCGAACGTGTTTTGACCGTCGAGCACATAAAAGGACTGTTTGTAAACGAACAAAAAGAAATCGAGAAACTTAAAAGTTTCCTTTTCATAACAGCGAACAATAACGAAGTACCTACGCCTGAATCAAGAACACCCGAGTTTTTCGGCTACAAAACAGCTTTAGACATCTTCAAAGACGCTGGTTGGCGAAGAGCGGACATCATAATGTTTTCACCGACTCCACATGACTACAGCGTAGTCTATTATGTCGATGGTGCAGCCTTAAAACAACCATCTATTCCCAAAGACCAGATGGAGTATTTCAGCCACTTTGTAAAAAGTCTTGCTGATTTGGACGTCAATGAAAAACGAAAACCACAAAAAGGAAAGTTCACAATACGCCGTGAAAAAGAAGATACTCAATGGGAGTTAACCTCTGCCGGTTCAACCGCCGGTGAACAACTCAGACTAAAACAAATAACAAAGCACGACTTGATGAGGCTAAAAGACATCAACCTGACGGCCGAGCAGTACGAACAGCTAAGCAAAACCAGCGAATTGAATCAAGGCCTTTTTATCATCGCAGGCCCTAAAAAAAGTGGCGTAACAACCACATTTTATTCTTTGCTAAGGGACCACGACGCCTTCATTAACAGCATAAACACCCTCGAAAGGAAACCATCCGCCGACCTGCCGAACATAACTCAGGAGGTTTTTTCACTTGGTGATACAAGTATAACCACATATGCAAAAAAACTACAGGCAATAGCACGAATGGGTCCAGACATCGTTGGTGTCGCTGACTGCCAGGACGCCGAAACAGCGAAAGTCGCAGCCGAAGCCGCCAAGAACGGAAAGATTGTTTATCTTACACTCGAAGCGGATAACGTAACAAAAGCCATCGGCAAATGGATGCAATTGGTCGGCGACAGAAATCTCGCTATCGACCCACTCTTGGGTATAAGCAACCAGCGATTGCTCAGAAAACTCTGTGATGAATGCAAGCAGGCCTATGAACCAAACAAAGAAATTCTAAAAAAGTTCAACATCTCACCGGATAAAGCAAAAGTATTTTACCGCCCCGGCAAAGTCCAGTATGACAAGCATGGAAAACCAAGGCCATGTGAAAATTGTCAGGAAACTGGATTCGTCGGCAGAATGGCCGTTTTTGAAATGATTGTACTTGATGACCAGTTGAAAAAAGCCATAAAGCACGCTAAGTCATTATCAGAAATTGATGCACATTTTAAAAGTGCAAAAATGCTTTATCTGCAGGACCAGGCACTGCAAAAAGTTATCAGTGGAATTACAGCAATAAACGAAATGGTTAGAATATTCTCG
>CAZTKW010000320.1:0-1005 GCA_964614315.1 uncultured Pirellulales bacterium | reverse complement strand
CGAAAAAGAAGAAAAAACCGGAACAAAAATCGTGAGCAATGGTTCGCCGATAGTCAATCGAATCTCCGGTCGCGAAAAATTGGAGACATTGTAATGAGCTTCTTAATTATATTTGTAATAATTTTAGGCTGTGTCACTTTTCAATACTTTATGGGCACGCTTTTTAAATCATTTGCTGCGATAATAATTGCTACTTGTGCAAGCGTAGTTGCATTCGGTTACTTTGAGCTTTTGGCAGAACTCATCATCAAGCGTAGTGGCGAAAACGCCAAACTTATACTCTGGGCTCAGTCCCTCTCTTTCATACTTTTATTTATCTTGACTTTTGCTATCCTTCAAACCTGTGCTCTTCAACTAATCCGAAAGCCTGTTGAACTGGAACTTCTCTCTGAACGCATTGGACGGGTCATATGTGGAATCTTTTTGGGACTTATTATTTCCGGCACCCTCCTCACAGCCCTTGCAATAGCCCCGCTATCAAACAAGTACCCTTATCAGCGCTTTCAACCAAAGACCCCTAACGCTGACAAACCAAAAAGAGCGTTCTTAAATGTTGATGGCTTTGTGACCGGTTTTTTCAGTCATATTAGCAACGGCAGCTTAAGTGGAAAAAGAAGCTTCGCTACTTTCCATCCGAATTTCCTCGATCAGGTATTCTTAAATCGACACGAACCTGCCGACGACATATCAATTATAACCACCTCTGATGCAATAGAAATACCAAAGAAAAATGCTGCATGGCTGGCACCGGGTACCATAAGAAATTCTGACGACACAGCAGTATCTCCAAAAAACGGCCATAATCTCACGATAGTACGGGTGGGAATAACAACCAAAGCGATAAAGACAAGCGGGACCTTCACATTGGCTCAATTAAGATTGGCCTGCAACAAAAAAACCAGTAAAAACCGTCTTACCGGAAAAGCCAGGAATGTTTATCCCATAGGGTATCTTAGAACTGCCGACCAGTTACAAAAAAAACAATTAAATGACCGAATAACAATA
>CAZTKW010000319.1:0-4741 GCA_964614315.1 uncultured Pirellulales bacterium | reverse complement strand
AAGCATCGTTGGCACAAAAAATCAGCTTATAAATCCTTGACCTTACTTCCTCAGATTCGAGCAACATACGCGTTTCCCGCTGAATTATTCCATCTGCAAGTTCAACAACCCAAAAGTTCTTTGGATTGTTGGCATATTTCAAATCCAACTGATTAAAAATCTCAATGAGTTCCTGCTTTTCAAGTAAATA
Source organism: uncultured Pirellulales bacterium (assembly GCA_964614315.1). GTDB lineage: Bacteria > Planctomycetota > Phycisphaerae > Sedimentisphaerales > Anaerobacaceae > CAZTKW01. The sequence goes on along the minus strand of CAZTKW010000319.1, from coordinate 4,551 downwards.
AGTCGAAGGGTATCCAAGGTAGGTAAAATCTGCATAGTGCTGAGCCCCCGAATCATTCATGAGCAGGATATCTTTAAGACTGGCAGTTCCTGTAACCTTTGCAGCCCGAACATTATACTCCATCAATGTCAAAGCCCAGCAGGAAGCAGCGGCAGCTATACTTTTTCCGGAGTTCATAGAAGTACCGCAAACCAATATCATTTTTGCTCTTGGATGTTTTTTTACTTTAGTCCGAGGTCTTACGAGTGGAAATTTTCTTGTATTCAAGACATTGCCTGCCTCATCGCAAACATACCCCAGAACTCTTACTTTGGTTGGGTCCTTTATCAGGGAATTTTTGGTTTTAACTGTTCCTATTATTCCGGAACGAGCAATCATATCAACTTCTTCCGATATTTTTTCAGGCACAAAACCTTCATAATAATCGGGAGCATATCTATTCCCGAACACAAAGATCGCCTTTGTGCCATCGTATATCATATGTATCCGACCGGAAACATTTTCAAGAGATGAATGCTGTCCAATTCTGCATACTACCCCGTAAACAACATCGCCAATTTCAGGCTTTTTGTCGCAAGAATTGTATAATCTTATTTGGCTGCGTTTAATTGTAAAAGCGCTGCTTGGAAGTATGAATCCTTTTCCGATTTTTTCCATGGTATTTCAATCTTCCGCCAAGGTTAAATTATCATTCTTCTGCTCATCAGCCTTATCTTCAGAATCTATTTCATCGATATCATCTTCCCGAACCACAAGCCCTTTTTCCAACAAGCCGGCATAAGCTACACAATATCTTGCCCATGGAATAGCCTGCAGTCGCTCTTTTGGAATCGGCTCGCCACTTCCTTCGCAAATTCCATATGTGCCATCTTCAATACGACCGAGTGCATCGTCGATTTCCGCAAGGATTTTCCGCTCACTCTCCATAAGATTCAGCGTGTTTTCCAAATCAAAGTTGTCAGTTCCAATGTCAGCCATATGAGTCGGCATGTTTGACAAATTGCTGTTTTCCTTTCGCAATGCTTCATCTTCCATAGATACGACATTGCCTAAGATTTCATATAGCTTTGCCAACAACATAGCTTTGAATTCCTCTATCTCAGCCGGTGAAAGTTTTTTCTCTTTTGTTTTCTTTTCTGCCATGTTAATTCCATAATCCATAATTTGCCCGTATTTTTTTAAGGTTTCGAATCCCAAGGACTACTCTCATATCAAATTTTATCGTCCAAGAAAAACGACTAAGCTTCCTACGAAAACCCGTCTTAAAGGTTTGATGCTTTTTTCAAGTTCTTCCGAAGTCATGCCAATCATTGCAAATGAGAGAAAACCAAAAACAAACCCCGCTACAGCGCATGCCAAACGGCGAACTTTTAAAGGTGCTATCCGGGGCGAAAGGTAGTTTGAAACCTGTTCTTCAATTTCTTCCAAATACCGCATATAAGGCTCTTCCAACTCGTCCAGGGTGTCGGATTGAAGTTTCAGCAATATCTTTCCCTGAAAGAGCAGCAGGAATTCTTCTGCGGCATCAACAGAAAACTCATAATGTACGTTCAATAAATGCTCCAGCATTTCTTCCAGGGTTTCGGGTACGGATTCATAAGCTCGAATATGTTCAATCAGATGAGCAACGGCCTCTTCCACCAACGTAACAACAATTTCCTCCTTGTCCTCAAAATGCTGATAGAGAGTACCTTTGCCCAAGTCAGCTTTATCGGTAATATTTTCAACCGTTGCAGCATCAACACTCTTTTCACTGAAAACCCCCAAGGCAGCTTCTTTTAGTCTTCGCCGGGTCCCGGAACTTCTTTTTTGGCGCCTGTTTTCACTTACTTTTCGGGATTTAGCCTTCATAAAATTGACTATTTAGTCAAAACTGACCAAATGGTCAATATAAAAATGTCTTTTATGAAAGAATAATAAAAAAATTTTCGATTAAACCAAAGGTTGGAAAAGTAAAAAAAGAAATGATAACGTTGACTTCCACCAAAAGGACCGGGCGCTATATCAAACGTAAGCGCCCGGACTTTCGTTGCTTTGCAAAAAAGGCACTATTTACGGCAGCCCTCATAGAGCAGAATCAGTGTGCCCGAGGTATCGTTTGCTGCTACTTCTGTTGATGCCAAACAGATATAACTTTATGTAACAGCTTTCTTTCTGTAAAACAGCCAAAGAATAATACTCAAAGCAATCAGACCGACAAGACCATTTTCGCCGAGACTACTAATCAGTGCGGTAAGATTAGCCACAATTGATCCGAAGAAAGGAGCTGAGGTCCCAAAAAGGATACCAGCAGCAATCCCTATGGCAATTAACAACAGGAAAATTTCAGTAACCTCACCGAGCCATCTTTTGAGTTCTTCCAGAAAATGCATCTCTAACTCTCCTAAATAGAGTAATAAAAATTGATATTTCAACGTCCGAAAATACTAATCGGGTTATCCTATCAAATTACTTTAATCTTTACGGCTGAACTGCTTTCAGGGCAGGCAAAGGCAAATGTTTTTTGATAGATACCGACGACAAATCATGAAGTGCATAGCCATTATTACCATCCTGTAATGCCGCATCTGTTAAACTAGGGGGCTTTTCGCTTGACACAATATGTTAAAATAGGTAAAATATAGGTATGTTCATTAATACCTTATCTTTTATTGTACGATTATGGGTTATCATTGCATTTTGGGTTTTCGTGTGGAAGGTTGTAGAGCCCAAAACGCAACTGATGCGTGTATTGAGAGCTGCATTGCTCGTGGTCGGTTTTTTAGGTATCCTTGGCCTGTTAAGAATCACAGGGCAGTGATTCACTCTCAGGCATCATGCCAAGTTTGAAAACCTTCAGAATTCAACTTAAGTTTATGTATTTTGATTTGAAGCTTTATTGATTCGTTTCGGTTGAGTTAGGGTCGGTTGTCTGTGCCGTTTCCTCAGGTTTCGGCTCATCTTCTACCAATTCTGAAAGCGGTTTGGTCAGGTTATCGGCTTTATATTCGGGGATTTCATAAATCCAGCCTTTATTTTTAGCCGAAAATTCATTGGCTTTGTCACGGGCAAGAAATCTGGCTTCCTTTTCCTTCAGTTCAGCATCATTGGAATCCTTAACTTCCTTCTCCGTAACGAGGATTTTGTCGGTAAATTCCACACTGCAGGCTATGTAAGTCTTATCATCCTTTTCAGCAATTCTTATTGTGTAAACCGTAGAATCCTTTAACCTGCAGATAAATTGCCTGTCGAAACTGAACTTATCTTCCTCTGTCGATTGATTTTTAACATCATCGAATCTAAGACTTGCCAGGACAAAGAGAACATTTTTAGCGTCACTGTTTTTGAGTTTTTTGCCGTCGGGAAGATTTTCCAGAATAATATTATCGCTGCTACCTCCTGCTTTCAGGGTATAAACCTCATCGGGGCCTTTGATGGTTACGGATTCAATATCATCACTATTTATCGAAAAAAGTTCCTGCTCAATATAATTCATTGCGCTATTACTGAGCCATGGCTGTTCCAGGGTAACGTAAACACTGTCATTCGAAGAGAGCCTGACATAGCTTCCCTGGCCCTGCTCTTTACTTTTTCCCATTACTACACCGGTCAGCAGTGAAGAGTCAGACCTGAAAAACTTAACAATAATTTCTGCATCTTCCTCGGTAATTCCAAGAGCCTCGTGGTTAGCCTTATCAGCGGTATAAAGTTCGCCTGTTTTGATATCCAGGCACTTCGTAATCAGCTCATTTACTTTGCTGGTAACGGCGGGATAATTATCTTTGTTGGCAATTACGAAATGCCCCCCCTGACGTTTGAGGGTTACAGTATTTTCCGCCTTTCCTAAAACAATGCTGCCGATATCGGCTGGGTCGAGTCCCTGAATAAGATAAACAGGATTACCGGGCTGGGTCTTCGGTTTGTTGGAAATATTCGATTGAAATACAGCCCATATAACCATTAAACCGGCAACAATTGCTAAAACGATGAGTCTTCTGTTACTCATTACGAAACTCCTCTTACTGTTTTAAAACCTCTTAAGCGTCACTTGCGTGGCTAATATAATGCCTTTTTCTTATGCTTCGACGGATGCCCAATACAATCGCAACTATAAGCACTACTCCCGGCCCGGGAAGCATGTTAAAACTCCTTAGCCTATTACCTAATTTCTCTGTATCTTCACGTTTCTTTAATTTAATGTCATTTAACTGACGTCGGGCCTGATGTATCTTCAACTCGATAGCTTTTTTCTTTAGCACAATTGTACTGCCGATAATATCCTGCTCACCCTCTTTTGCGGACGACAGGATAGAGTTTAACTCGCTTTGAAATCCAGCTATTTCAGCATTAATCCTGGATTCCTCCTCAGCCGATTCTGCTTCGGCATCGGCTTCAATCCTATCAACAACAACGAATGGTCTCTTAAAATTACCGCGCGACCTGATTGAAATCAAATCTGTTGAGCCGCTCAAATCGTCAATCGCATTAAGTAATAAGTTACTGTTGTCCCCAACCGCAACCCTGCCGAAAAAGAAATTATTATTATATGCCAGCATATCGCTTATAAAATCC
>CAZTKW010000318.1:0-4757 GCA_964614315.1 uncultured Pirellulales bacterium | reverse complement strand
AAGCTTAAGGGAAAACCAGCTCCTGAACTATCAGAAGGAGCAAATAACCTAATAATGCTACATCCCAATTGGTACACTTACCCTAATGTAGCGAAAGACAACGGTGCAGCAGCTCGATCTCTAGTTTTTTTCGGAGTCATTTTAGGAGTTCTATGCTTCATTTACGGTTTCCCTTTAGGACTTGCTACTACTATGATGGTTATTCCAATCATGGTATTTGTTAGTCGGAAAGTAGATCCAATCCGTTACATAACAGATGATACGCAGATAAAGGCTCATGAGGAAATTGTATCTTTCATATTAAAACAGTGATGTTTCTTAAGGATTACCTAAAAATTAATTCAATCCAAATAGCTATACTGGTGGCTAAATTTGCTAGTTAGATTTTAATAATTTTTTGAGGTAATTTAAAATGATTTGGATAATATTCACGATTATAATATTAATTCTTTTTTTTGTATTTTTTATTATACTTTCAGGTGAAAATGAAAGAATTAAAGTATTTCTTAGAATATATAAAAAAGCAAAAACTAATTTCCCAAATACAGATGAAAGAGAAATATTAGGAATTGTTATTGAAGAATTTATTTTACCAGGGAAAGCAATAAAGCTTGGTAAAAGTGGAATTAAAGGAATTGATTATTTAAATAATATCTTCGATAATAAAGAAATAACAATAAATGATATAATTTTTCATGCAATTACTTTGGAGTTTCCTCAAAAATACAAGTCCTTAGGTTTTGATTTATCTGAAATAAGAAAAATCAATCGAGATGAGAAAATTGATCTACGGCAACAGTTAAGAGACAAAATTGAATTATATAAAAATAATCTATTTAAAGCATGATAATTTTATAATAAAATTTTTTCTAACTGTTAGCTTGATATTGAATGAAAAAGTATAATATAATAATACCTTCAATTTAAGAAACTTATAGTATAATAAAATTCGAGAAGATAAAAAATACGACCTTTTCAATTATTATACAGGAGATATATAACATGACTAATAATTATTCTAAAGAAGAAAGCCAGCATGTCATGCTTTTGAAGGGTGGCGAAATAAGTGACTATATTTCAAAACTAATAACAAAAGCAAGTTTGGGGATGATTATTCTTGCCATAGGAACAATAATTCAAATAATAAGATATGGTATACACTTACATTACTGGATATTACTTGTGTGTTCTGTTCTTTCAATACTGAGTTTGTTATCATATTCATTTTTAATTACATGGGAGAATAGAAAGAAAAAGGAAGGCATTTTACCAATGCTAATTGGTTTCGGTGCATTTATCCCCTACCTTTTCGGATGTTATCTTTTCTTTTATGATGGAATTTGGCGCCTCTTAAAACTCTTTCATACTTTCTCTTGGTGGATATTTTTTCTTTCTCTTATTTTTATCATATTAGGATATAGTCTAGTTTCAGCTACCTACAAAGTCACTGAATTTGATAAAAAAATAAAGGATGGATCAATTCGACTATTAGATTCTCAACATTAGAGTAATGCTAGAAAATATTTTAATTTTTTTGGGTATAAAAATATTCTTTTAAGAAAAAATTAGGGTTTCTAACACATAAATTAACGAGAAATCAAAAAGGCAGGCGCCTTATTGAATCTGTTATTATCTTGTTATACCCCCTACGCGGCGCGCTTTGGGAATATGTTTTTGAGTTCATTTTTTTTCAGGAGATAGTCATAATTGGAGACAATGTTTTTTCATAATTCATCAGAGTTTTTAAATTTTTGAAATTTTTGTTAGTTCAAAATTTCGGTTGTGTGATGAGACAGTGAATGCCAGGACCCAACAGACGAAATGTTTTAAATGAATATTGCTCATTAACTGAAAAAAACATATCCCCAGTGCGCGCCGTCCTCTGGACTCGTTCGCTAACCGCTCACTCGCTCCGGGGGCATAACGGCGAGCATGACCTGAATTGATGTCCCGAGGAAACAAAGGCTCCGGCCAGCGCGCCGGGGCATAACATATGCATCGACCGTCGCCTCGATACCTATTGAATCTATTGTTCTTGCTTAACATAGATTCCTTTGGTATTTTATTTCATAACTTATCGCTCGGCGAACGTCATGCTCGCCGTTAGATAGAGGTAAAAAAGTGACATCATCAAAATCGAAGTCTTCTCCAAGAAATGGATGGATCTCGGTATTGTTCGCTGCAGTTAGCGCAATATGCGCGATTGTTGCAACTGTAGCCGCGGTTCGTTCTTGCGAAATCAGTCGTGTTCTAAATCAACCTTTCGTAGCAGCAAATCCGTTGCAATACGAGGATACCAACGCATACATTAAGACTGAAGTTCATGGGAACGCTGTACGTATCTGGTTTCGATATGAGATCACCAATAAGGGCAACATCCCAGTTCGTGATCTTAAAATGCCTAAGGAACTAATTTTTTTGGGCGTCCAGCCCAACAAAAATACAACGTTCAATGTCAGTTTTCCCGATGGACTTACCCTGGGACCAGGTCAAAGCTACAAATATACATTTGAGACGCAAATAAGTTCTTCAGCCGAAACAGGAGAAGAACTTGAGAATATTATAAAAAAAGGTGAAATAACGTTTTTTATTCGTTTAGTACTAACCTATTTTGCACAAGTACCAGACAAAAAGGAATTCAAGATAATATCCGAAGACGAATTCAGTTACCATCATACGATCTGGCTAAAGTCCGAATTCATTGATTGATGTCTAAGTAAAGACTTTCTTCGAATATCACGTTGAACCGTACGAAGCCGAGGATTTCCCGGTTTCTTGGGAGTAGGACTAAGCCGGTGCACCTATTTGTTTCTTGAGTGTTTGCAAAGAGAAAAAAATATAAAATTAAACAAGGAAATTTCTAACAAACGGATTGAATCCTGAGCACTCGAGATTCATCCAAACGATAAAGTTCTCGGGAAGGAATTCTACATGCCGTTACTATACAAGTTGTAAATCCTTATTATTTGTATAGTAACTATTGACACCTGTTACTATACATTGTACATTATTCTATATATTGTATAGTAACGATTAAAGGTGAATCTATGGCACTAAAGAGTATTCTTAAGGAAGAGCTAGAGAATTCACTCCGTATGCAAAAGCAATACGAGAAAGAACTATTAAAACTACCTAAAGGAAGCATCAGTAAGCGGAATATCAAAGGGCACGAATATTATTATCTGGTATATAGGGAAAATGGGAAGTTCAAATCTGAATACAAGGGTAAATCTGTTTCAGCCGGAGAATTAAAAAAATTTAGCGAGGCTAAAGAAATGAGGTCTAAGTACCGAAAGGCTTTGTCTCAACTAAAGAAACAAATACGGTACCTAAAAGGTGTCTTACGTGGAAAAGACGAAATATAGTTTATGTCTTGAAGTTATGAGACGCATGAAAAAGAAAGGCATTCTTGATAAAATAATGCTTGTGGGAAGCTGGTGTCTTCCTCTTTACGAAGCCTATTTCAAAAATAAGAGTCTTTTACCTCCCCTAAGAACTCGAGACATAGAATTTCTTTTCCCCGTTCCACCTAATCTCGGTCTAAATATTGATCTCTTCGAATTACTCAAAGATCTCGGATTTGTCATAGATTTTAAGGGCGAACAAGGTTACATCACCTTTCAGCATCCTGACTTGATTATAGAATTCTTAGTTCCTGCGCGAGGAAAAGATTCCGATAAACCTTTCCCTATTGACGAACTTGGCATCAATGCTCAAGCGTTGAGATTCATGGATGCTCTTGCTAGAGCCCCAATCAACATGCTGTTTGGTGATGTTAAAGTTAATATTCCACATCCCGCAGACTTTGCCTTGCACAAATTACTCATTGCAAACCGACGGAAGCAAAAAGAGAAAGCAGAAAAAGACAGAACCCAAGCGACTGCCTTATTAATGGCATTGAATGAATCCAATGAGATTGAAACGGTTCGGGAAATCTATCAAGCAATGCCGAAGTCCTGGCAAAAAAAGATTAGGCAGGAACTACTTAATTTGGGAGAAGATAACATATTAGCGATAATAAATTAGGATTAGAAACCTAACAAAACACTTGAGCATATTTGCTCTAAAGCGCAAAATGCTCAGTTCATCGTTAGTGATAAAATCCTACAAACATATTCTGTTACTGATAATCTCTGGAGATTAAAAAAATAAAATAATTCATGAAATCAAAGAAAAACAAAAATAAGGGCATAGTGTATTCCACAGAGTATGGAAAGGTCTGTCCACAATGCGGAAATCCCATCAGCAAATGCATATGTGGCAACCGTAGTTTGGGGATTCCCAATGACGGCATTGTTCGAATAGGTCGAGAAACCAAAGGTCGTAAAGGCTCAGGTGTATCTATTATTACGGGAGTACCTCTTGAAGAGAAAGATCTTAAAAAACTTGCTAAACAACTCAAACAAAAATGTGGAACGGGCGGTACTGTAAAATCAGGTATTATTGAGATACAGGGTGATCATCGGGAATTGCTGAAGCAAGAGTTAACAAAACAGGGATATACAGTAAAATTATCAGGTGGCTAGAAAATGATAAAACCTTGTTATTATCAACTTATCGATATAATTCAAAGTATTCGCTAACATGTGCATTGAGAGGGATTTTCCCCGCCGCTTCGCTATGGGTAAAATCCTTCATGCTGGTGTTATAATAAAAATTAATAAATTCTTGCTGTGGCAATTTAAAATTCCTAATTTATATAAAAAAGGAGTAAAATTAATGTCTTATAAAGTAAGTGCAGTTATAGAAAAAGATGA
>CAZTKW010000317.1:0-4768 GCA_964614315.1 uncultured Pirellulales bacterium | reverse complement strand
GGCATAAATAATCTCAGTTAATGGCGCAATTTCAATCTTTACCGGAGCATAATGAGCATAAACAGAGAGTGCATTAAAGCTGCCATCTGACCTTGTTTGCACTTCAGTATCTACCGTCTTCATATAACAACCAACACCAACCAAAGACAAACATAAACAAAATATTATAGTAAAAGATTTCACAATTAACTTTTTTACCTTTCCTATATGCTGCCCATTACACACTAAGAATCACAAATCCTCACTTAGTGTATGGCCCAGGCGGCTTTTTTTCGTTCGCAAATAGTCGATATTGTGCTTGCCCGGCTTGGCTATAAGTGGTATCTGTTCTACAATCTTTATACCATAAACCTCAAGCCGACTTACCTTCTTTGGGTTATTGGTTAGTATTCGTATTTTTCTCAGGCCCAAATCCCGGCAGATTTGAGCACCGATTCCATAATCTCGTCTATCAGCCGCAAAGCCCAATTCCAGATTCGCATCAATTGTATCAAGACCCTGCTCCTGAAGTTTATATGCCCTTAGTTTATTCATCAGCCCGATGCCTCTGCCCTCCTGTCGCAGATAAATCAACGCTCCCTTACCAGCCTTTTCAATCATCTTCATTGCAGTCACTAATTGATAACCGCATTCACACCTTTGTGAATGAAACAAGTCACCCGTCATACACTCCGAATGCACCCTTACCAATACCGGCTCATCTTGTTCAATGACTTTTCCATTCTTATCAAGTTCACCGACTTGTCCTTTGCACAGTGCCAGATGCGGCTCAGACGAAGTTATACTTTCATAGCCAATCAATTTAAATTCCCCGTAATCTGTAGGAAGTTCCACACACTCAACCCGTTTTATTTGACTTTCACTTTGCAAGCGGTATTCTACGAGATTGGCTATCGAAGTAATTTTCAGCTTGTGTCTTTCACAAAACTGCAACAGTTGCGGCACTCGCGCCATTGAGCCGTCTTCGTTCATAATCTCACATATAACTCCCGCCGGCACCAATCCTGCCTGACGCATCAAATCGACCGCTCCCTCGGTCTGTCCAGCTCGAACCAGCACTCCACCGTCACGTACCCGCAACGGAAAGATATGTCCCGGCCTAACCAGATCGCTGGCTTTTGCCTGTTCGGCAATTGCAACCTGAATTGTCCGTGCCCTGTCAGCAGCGCTTATGCCCGTGCTTACCCCTTCAGCTGCATCAATACTGACCGTAAAGGCCGTACCAAACCTCGCCGTGTTATCCACAGCCTGTGGATAAAGACCGAGTGAATCACATTTCTCCGCTGTCAAAGGCAGACAAATAAGACCGCGACCGTATGTAGCCATAAAATTGATAATTTCCGGCGTTACTTTCTCCGCTGCACAGACCAGGTCTCCCTCGTTTTCTCGGTCTTCAGCATCAACGAGCACAATCATCCCGCCCTGACGCAGTTCTTCAAGAACTTCTGGTATTTCACTAAACTGTATTGCCATCTCTTAACCGCTCGAACTAAGGAAATTCATATCCTGTAACCATAAAAATCTGTGGAATGCCGTCTACATCGGAATTAAAAAACATCATACGTGAATCGGGCGAAAAAAAAGGGTGAGTGTGAGCCGGTTGCCCACTGCCTGAAGTCCTGCTGTTCAAAAGGTACTGTACTTTACACACCGGCTCTTTCTCATTACTTAATGTTCCTATGGAAAGGATAATATCCATTTTACCCGTTTTTTCATCGACCCTATACGAATCAAACACAACATACATACCTGAAACATCCAGAGAAAAATGAGGAGAATCAGGCCTTTCAAGGTTCCTCGTAACATCGACATATCTGCCGCCGGGAATATTAGAGCCTTTGTGCGAGGTGCTCTTATCCGTAGGGATAGGCCATCCCTGTATTAGCGGCCTGCCTTTGTGCTCTGTCATTTTGCCGTGATGCACAGAACTTAAAACCGCGCCTGTTTTCCCGCGCCACTGCTGATGTCCGGAGTTATATTGAATCCCATCACGTCCAATCGGTATATCTCTCCAGTTTGTTCCATCATCTCTGATGACATGAAGGCAAGCCCCTTTACTTTCCGGCGGGCGCCCATGGGATGTGCCGTTGGCGTCGATTATAGAACCATGATTGTGCTGAATCATTATGTCATGAGACAAAACAGGGTCCGTGGAATTGCTGTATTGAGGATGGGTGTTATTAAAATTTTTGCCTTTAAATACGAGTTTTACAGAAGGGTTCTCCAGGTCAAATACAAGCAGGCCAAACGGAGCGTTTTCGGTATTTCCATCACCGAGAAAAGCTGAAGTACAAAGTCTTTTGCCGTCAGTGGAAATTGAACTCAAATTATAAAGACGGTTAGGTTTATAGTCTGTCCCGGGGATAGGGCCGTCAAGGACCAACAGGGTTTCGCGGGTAAAATTATCTAAGGAAAGCCGCTTAAGTTTTAAAACCCCTTCGGGCGTCAGTGTTTTATCGACAAGGTAATACATCCACTTGCCGTCAGGGCTAACCGCCGGTCCCCTGACGCCCTGTTCGTCTGTAACCTGTATCAGGCTAAAATCGTCTTCTATATCACACAGCCAAAGGTCTCTGCCGCGGATAAAAACAAACCTTTTGGAATCAGGAGTAAATACATGCGATTCCATATACACATTATGACTCTCTATAGCGGGATCTGTGGTAATCTGCACAACTTGCAATCCTTTTGGAGAATTCTCATCCGGCAAATCTTTACGCTCCCTCCTCTCTCGGATTACTTTAAGGCCAACCGCAGGCTCAACATCCCTCACTGCCGAACAAACCGTTTTAACACATCCGGCTTTGACTGATTCAGCACATAGAACCATAAACAAAGTAACAGGTAAAAGAAGTATCGACCGTATAAAAACAGTCGGCAAAACACTTTTGTTATTGAAATCGTTGTTTCTCATAGAAGTTTTGCGAGGTAAATTCTTAATTCTTTAACCTTCACTGTTGTTCTGTTCATATTCTTCAATATAACGACTTCCGGTGCGAATGTAAATAAGAGTTGCTAAAATGGCGGTCCCCGCTGCCGACCACCAGAGAACACGCAGGAACCAAATCCATCCTGGAATAAGCCCAGAAACTTCAGGACCAATCAGAATCCCGGCTACCATCGATAACTGCAGGGCCGTTGCAATTTTGCCGATTAAAGCAGGAATTATACGCACCTGAAAAGTCGTAAAATAAACGATAATAAAACCGATTAGCAAAAACAGGTCTTTGCCTATGATGAAAACCACGACCGTAGGCGGCAGTAGAAAATCCCCGACATGTGCCCGATTTGAGGCCAGCAGCAAACAGGCACACGTCATAAGCAGTTTGTCCGCCGTTGGGTCCAGAAATGAACCCAATCGAGTTACCTGCCCTTTTATACGGGCCAGGTAACCATCCAGCACGTCACTGCCGGCCATAACAAAAAAAATAAAAATCGAAACATACCGCATATTATTGCGCATCACTTCGCTAAGTGCAGCATCGTTTATCTTCAGCATACAACTGACAAATGGGATTATTAGCAGTATCCTAATGATCGTAATCCGATTAGCCCAATTTAACTTCATAGCCTCACCACTGTAATCAATAATCAATTAAATACATCGTCCGCCATCTACGTTCAATACCTGTCCGGTTATGTAATCATTTTTAAGCAGAAAAATTATCGCCGCGGTTATATCTCCGCCTTCTGCAATCCTTCCAGCAGGTATAAGCTTAATCTGTTGTGTTTTTTGTTCTTCGCTAAACTCTTCCGGCCATGTCACTACACCAGGCGCAACAGCGTTCACACAAACCGACGGTGCAAGCTCTTTTGCCAGGGACTTGGTCGCTCCGATTAGTCCTGCTTTTGACGAACTATAAACAACGTATTCGGCCCAGGGACGAATCCCGCTCACATCGGCAATATTGATTATTTTTCCAACTACCGTCCCGGTATCGCCAAATTCAGCATCTATAATTTTCGCAAAAGCCCTGCTGGTCAGGATTGAAGCTGCCAAATTTAAATTCAAAACCTTTTGAGATTCCTCGCTATTCACTTCAGCCAAAGGTTGTCTTAAAAAAACAGCTGCCGAGTTTATCAAGACCTGTGGTGTGCCAAAATCCACTGCCTTTTCAAACACAGCCTCCACTTGCTCCTCCTTGGTAAGGTCCGCCTGAACTGCTAACGCCTTCACACTTAATTGGCGAATTTGCTCACAGACTTCTTCTGCTTTTGCTGCGTTCCGATTATAATGACAGATGCAGTTACAGCCGGCCTTAGCCAGACTTTTTGCGATAAATCCGCCTAATCGTCCACTTGAACCGGTAATAACAGCTGTCTTCTCTTTTAGTTCCATTAACGGATATATTAACCGCTAAAACAGCTTTTATCAAGAAATAGCTTGGTTATAATCTTTGTCTCATTGCAGGCGGCTTTAGCGTATAGTAATCTCAAGAACTATGGCATTCTATGGATTTCAGGGTCGGTGAAAATATCACTCTCATCTCTGCTTTGAGTAGAAAATTCCGAAACCACGGCGCCATCCGCACCGGCCTGAAACCAGTGTAAAGTATCGGGTGCTAACGTATATTGTTCCCCCGGCCTTAGAACAATCTCGTTCCAGACTGTATAAGTATGCATTTTGTTTTTCGGCAAATTAGCTTTAGGATTAACCGTTTTGGGCCCCGGCACATAAAGATACAGCTCGCCGAATCTGCATCGGAACGTTTCTTCTTTTCCCGCCTCTGTGCCAATGGCTGGATGCCGATGTTCCGGACAAATCTGA
>CAZTKW010000316.1:0-4771 GCA_964614315.1 uncultured Pirellulales bacterium | reverse complement strand
CTACGGCCTCCTGCTCCCAAAGCAGGCGCTCTAGCCAAGCTGAGCTACACCCCGGTAATTCGGTGTCCTTACAGCGTCGTTATTGTCAGATGCCATTTCATTCGCAAAAAAAACGTATAATTTGTATCAAATGAGGCATTCTACACAAAATAGTTCACTGTTGCAACAAAATCTGTATCGCTTTTAAGCCCTTGACAAAGCTATTTTCATAAAAATCGCTTGCTTTTATACAGCGAATAAGATACAATTTCAGCGTAACAACTGTTTTTTGGCCCAAGAGAAACAGTAAAAATTATGAGACATGGAATTGAAAGACGGTGGCTGCTGTCAGCGCTTGTATTTCTGATATTGCTGTGTCTGTTCTTGATAGCTGGCAGGTTGGGCTCCCCGGCGACAGCCGAGGCAAATCTGCAAACCGGCAACAAGGGAGATATTTTAGTAATTCCGGTTCAGCTTGAACGTGATAGCTACGGCATTGCGATGGTCGATACTATCGCACAGACTATGTGGATTTACAGGTTAAACAGCAGGGGCCCCAGCCAGAAACGGCTGGAACTATTGGCGGCAAGATGCTGGAAATATGATAGACTTCTGCAGCAGTACAACACAGCAGAGCCGAAACCGCAGCAGGTAAAGGAAATTCTGGAAGAATTTGGCAAACTGGAAGAACAAAAACAGCAGGATTCGATTATAAATATTTTGGAAATAATTGGGCCTAACAGCACCCATTTGGACGATTAAGTATAATAAGGTTTTTTAAGGATTGTCAGGAAAGCTAAAAAAAGTAAGTAAGGCAGGAATTTAACCTGCAGGAGGATAGGTAATTATGGCTGGTATGTTCTACTCATTACTGGAAGTTGTTGAGAAACTTCAAAAAACAGAGGAACAGATAAAACAGATAGTCCGCCAGGGCAGGTTGCGAGAGTTTCGGGACGGCCCAAATCTCCTGTTTAAGGTCGATGAAGTCGAAGCCTTGATGGCCGAACTTGCTGCTGCCGCTCCCGAAGAGCCGGCGGTGCCGGAACTGCTTATGGAAGAAGCTGCCGCTCTAACTCCCGAAGAACCGCTGGAACCAGAACCACTAATGGAAGAAGCTGCTGCTCTAACTCCTGAAGAGCCGCCGGTACCGGAACCACCAATGCCGGAAGAGCAGGTTCTGGAGGAGGAAATTTCACTGGCCCCGGAACTGACCGAAGAAGTGCATGAAGATCTGCTCGCAGAAGGCGAAATGCCCGCTGAAGACGAACTACCCATAGAAAGCGAGATGCCCGTAGAAAGTGAGATGGCCGGTGGCGACACCGCCATGATCGACCAGGAAATCGACCTCCTCAGCGAGACCGAGAGCACTTATCAGCCCACTGACGATACTATGGCTGAGACCAGAATTACGCCTGATGAAACAGCTCTTTCTGGAACCGGAGAAATGCCTATGGCCGGCTCAGCCGCGGGTGAATCACCTTTGATGGGCTCAGGCTCGGGTGAGGCTTCACTGGAGGAAATCGAAGATGATGTTAATCTCGACAGTTTCGGTAGCGGGTCCGGTTTATTAGATCTCTCGTTACAGGCTGATGACACTTCATTAGGCGGCATTCTCGATGAAATTTACACCCCTGAAGGCGAAGAGGAAGCCGAATCTCCCGAAGCAGCTTCGGCGATGGAGGTGGCCGCTGAGACAGAAGAAATACTCGCAGAAACACCACGCCCCGGGCTGGACGCTGCGGTTATGGCAAGGGCATACATTGAGCCCGAACCTGATGCGGTAAGCAACGCCTTCGGATATATGCTGTTTTTGCCACTGCTGGCGGTGATTTACTCCTCTATTATTGTCATCGCTGGACAAATAGGCGTAATACCTTCGATTCTCTCACCTATACAGAAGTTTATTGTGCCGATTATGGGGGGGCTTGTTGTAGTGTCTCTTGTCCTTGTCGGCATACCTCTTATGCAGAGTATGGGTGGAGCACAAGCCGGTACCAAGCCAAAGGCCAAAAAAGCCAAAAAGGCAAAAAAGGAAAAGAAACATAAAAAGCCCAAAAAGGCGAAAAAGGCAAAAGGCTAAGAAAACGGGGGGTTTGTTTTTGGGCTGAAAATGGGGGTGGTTTTGTGTGAAGGGTTTTAGGGTACCTTTGTTTTTGGGCTAAAAATGGGGGTGGGTTCAAGTCTTCAGGGAAAAAATGACAAAAAAAACGACAAAAAGTTCAAAAAAGTTAAAAAAAAGGGGGGAAAAGAAGAAAAATTGAAAAAAAAGTGACAAAATGACACGTTTTATTGTGTGTTTTTGTAAAAAATAGCACACCCGATACACAACCTCTCTTCAATGTTAAAATAGGCGGATTATTGTGGGGGAAAATTCCGGTCTCAAAATGAGTCTTTATAAAATGTTAAAATGGGGAAGATGGGAAGAGTGGGAAAGATAAAAAAGGAAAGGAAAAAGGGGGGGTGTTCTGTAAGATTCTGTGGATTGGTTTAGATGCTTTTCCTTCTCACCATCACCGTCGCTGAAAGTTCCGCGGAGGATATTCTTTGTACCGTTTATAGTAATCTTTTAGTAATTCGGTCTCTGCCCGTTTTAGGGATTTCGCAGTGCGAAAATGTTTATAAACAATTTTGATACGGCCATAGTGAGTAATAATGTAACGGTATAAAGGCGAATTGACACCGTAACAAAAAGCCTCAGCATACTTCATATATCTTTTATACAAAGTCTGCTTGGTTTGACCGATGTATACGATATTGCTTTTGGATTTAACTCTTGGTATTTTTTTTTGACAGACAAAGGCATATAAGACATTTTTGGCATTCTTTGCTTCTTGAGAACCGAATACTTGCCTGAACTCATGCAAACAATTCTTTTTAGATTTATGGCTTTGGATGCTATTCGGTAAAGTGGCACGTTTACGAAAGAACTCTGATAGTGTTATAGCCATTTCAATTGCCCTTTTCTACTTAAAAAGTTTCCTCCTCATTATAACCGCACCGAGGGTGAGCAGTCGTTTACATGCTATTTTATACCGTCATCGAGCCACTCAGAGGCCATCTTTGAGAAATCGACAAAGTTGACAATACAATCACCGCTCAAGTCACTCTCTGGTTTGTTAGTACACTCGGGAGGCATTACCCCTTCGTGTACGGTAATATAATCATATTCTCTTTCTCCCAAGTTTATTGTGAAGGGAGTATCATCATTCAGATAGCCACTAATTTGCCCGTATCCGTAACTACCACCGTAAGGGACGGCACTAAGGTCATAACCCCAAATAGCTATTTCAGCATCGTAGTATCCAAAATAAGAAGGGTCATCAGGTTGCGCATCCATAATCGTTCCGCCTGAGATGTTAATTTTACCCACACCACCATAGTAATCAAAAGAACAAATACCTCCTGTTATGTTAAGTATACCATAGTTAACTAATCTGCCGTCTACAAAAGAATCATCGGAAATAGTCGCTACACTTGAACCAAAGATGTTAAGGTTATGTACATAGCCATCTGATAAGTTCAACGCACTTGAATTATAAGAATATGTCTGGTGGGCAATATTTCCCCCAGACATATTAAAAGTGCTTTCATTCATTGTAATAAGCTTATTGACATTCCCACCAGTCATATCAACGACTGTGCCATCTCCCTTTACCACAACAGTATTGTAAGCGTCGCCATTAGATATGGTTGAGTTGCTGTCAAAAATCGCTACGAGCGTGTTCGGTTCGGCACTGAGAACAATAGTTGCATCATTATAAACTTCAATAGTGTTGTTGATTGGGTCTCCATTCGATAATGTGCCGGTGAGATTGTAATCTGTGTAATAGATTTCCTTAGACAAATGTTCTCCAGTGTTAACATATGTCTCATAACTGGCAGGTGAACCGTCAATCTGAAAATTGCTTCCTCCTGCAATCAGTACGGAGTTTCCTTTGATTTTGATAATCCCGCCTATATACCCTCCGGTGATAGTGACAGCGCTGTTGTCCGTAGCCTCAATGTATCCGTCTATCGTACCATCAAAGATGATAACCTCGGCGCAAGTATCAAGATGGTCTATCTGCCCCCCCATAATGACCACCTTCCCTCCCGCGAATAGCTGATTTCCTATTGTACCTCCTAAAATATTCAATTGTTGGTTGCTGCGATGGCTTAAATTTACCGTTATCACTCCCGTATTTATGGTAAGTTGGCCGTTTCCTTCAGTTTCAACCGTTCCAATCGACCCACCCAAGACAGAGACTTGACTGTTGTCCCGAACCCTCAGACTATTCCCTATCGTCCCTCCAGAGACAGTGACTTGACTGTTGTCTTTGGGAAGCAAGCCTGTTACCGACCCACCCGCAACCAGATTGACCGTTGTTGGATTCCCCTCAAAAGTGTCCAGAACATAAACCGAGTCGTTAATTGGTTGGTTAATGTCGTGTGTCCCACCATCGTGATAATAGACCGTAGCGTCAGCTTTATGCAGGTCAGAGCATACAACTGTATAGACTATTATCAACACAAGAATTGATTTAGTTCTCATAATTCTACCTCCTCAAAAGAATTTGCATAATCATTCAATAAGACTCCCTGTAAAATGTAAGCTTGAGGGATTGAAACTCTCCTCTGAGCCCATTCTCCTCGTCAAAGCAGTGAAATTCATAGCTAATACGATTATAAACTTTATGAGCGGTAAATCAAGAAAAAAGAGAAAAAAGTCTGGTAAAGGAATTTACCTTAAAACGACAACTCTTTCGAATTAGGCTTCATCAGAGAAGTTAGCCAAAGCATTTACCTATGGCAC
>CAZTKW010000315.1:0-4773 GCA_964614315.1 uncultured Pirellulales bacterium | reverse complement strand
GCAAACAGTTAGCGTAAAAAATATTAATAATTGGAGTAGACTTTTAACATAGGAGCAATTATGGATTTCGACCAGAACAATAATTATTCTCCCCCCCCATCTCCCCCTCCGTCGGTGCCGCCGCCGCTTCCCGTTGCTCCTCCTCCTAAGAAGCGTACCGGCTGGAGAATCTTCTGGACTTTCTTCATAACTCTCTCCGTACTGGCCAACTTTATGTTGTTCTTTATGCTCATCGGTATGTCTATGTTTTTTGCAGTCAGCCAAAAAGGCCTCTTCACAGAGGAAGTCATCCGGGAAGGCCCGAGAACAAGCAAGATTGCCGTAATAAATATCGAAGGCTTAATCGAAGACAGCCAGTCTCGCGACATTCACAAACAGCTAAAGACCGCCGCTGATGATGAGCATATAAAGGGTCTCATTATCAGGGTCAATTCTCCCGGAGGATTCGTTTCATCCAGCGACCAGATTAATAATGAGATTCGAAAGTGGCGCACACTAACCGAAAAACCCGTCGTTGCCTTCATGGAAAGTATCGCCGCTTCCGGCGGTTATTACGCCTCCGTCGCATGCGATAAAATCGTCGCAGAACCCACAGCCATCACCGGCTCCGTCGGCGTAATATTGAACTACTTCGTTCTCCAGCAGCTACTTGAGGAAAAGCTCGGCATCGAGCCGGTCGTTGTCAAATCAGGTGAGAAAAAAGACTGGCCGAGCTCATTCACCCCGCCCGACGAGCAGCAGCTCCAGTACCTACGTGATAAATTAATCTCGCCGGCCTACGAAAGGTTCGTCCATGTTGTCGCAGCTGGAAGAGAATCACTCACGTTGGACCAGGTCAAACGCCTCGCCGACGGCAGCATTTATGGCGCCGATGAAGCCCTCGCTGAAAATCTCATAGATGCAATCGGCTATCTCGACGATGCCATTGACCAGGTCTTGTCTCTCGCCGGTATCCAGCAGGCACAGGTAGTCGAATATCAAAAGCCTTTTTCTTTTGCCTCTCTTTTATCTGTTCAAAGCCGCTCACTGTTTAATATCGACAGGGACACCCTGCACGAATTCACCACGCCGCAGTTATTATATCTTTGGACGCCGTATGAATAGCCGAAAGCCCCAGCTGATTTGGAAAGGTTAATAAAATGCTAAAAAAAGTAACTTTTTTCTTCCCCCTTGTTTTACTCTTGGCCCTGGCCTTCATAAATACGATGTGCATGCCGCTGTCCGGCGGCGAACTTAAGAAAACCCCCTCACCCAAGGCCAAAAAATATATCGCCTTCACTGCCGACACCGAGGCTTACTTTTGCCCCCCAAGCTTCACAAGCTGGCAGGGCGTCTTCACTATGGATATTGTCCGCGTCTGTGAAAAAGAAAACATACCTTTCACCTGGCTCGTCATCTGCGACCGCGAGCGT
The DNA here is from genome assembly GCA_964614315.1 of uncultured Pirellulales bacterium. GTDB lineage: Bacteria > Planctomycetota > Phycisphaerae > Sedimentisphaerales > Anaerobacaceae > CAZTKW01. The sequence goes on along the minus strand of CAZTKW010000315.1, from coordinate 3,361 downwards.
AATCCCCGCGAATTTCGAGAAATAGACGCTATGATGAAAACCGTCTGGCCGCTCCGCAAAGGCATCGACGACTTCGGCATTCACACCCACTTCAACTATTTCATCAACGATACCCCCGGCGACGAGGTCTGGAAAATACCAGCCAGGCGTATTGAGTTCCTGCACGCCGCTCTTGCCCGCCGGCAGGAAGTTCAAATGCCCGCCCCCGTCTCGTTCCGTTACGGCGGTGGCGACATGCGGGAAAAATTCTATCTCGATTGTGACCTCCGCATTCTCCATTCCGCCGGCGTAAGAAATTTCCTTCTCCCCCGCGCTCACAGCCTCTCCGACTTTCAGGGCCTGGCTGAATCGGAGATTCACCATCGCGGCAACAATGTATGGAAGGTAGGGGACATGGAAGATATCACTCTCTTTCGCGGCCCGGGCTCTTCATTGGAACGGCCAACAGACCAATTGCTACAACAGATTGATGACGGCCTTGCAAAAGCCGACTACATCACGGTTACCTGTCACGACTACACCGCCGTCGTGCCGTCAAACCTCTCAGCCGCCGTCGCCCATCTCCGCGGTAAATATAACTGTGAATTTGTTACCATAGCCCGAATAGGCGAGCTTATCAGAGCAGGAAAATTAAAAAACGAATTCTAATGCTATCATTTACCCCTCATTGATATAGCCGCGAACCGACCTCCTTATCATTTAGCCCTCGAACGACAGTTCGCGGGGTTTGTTCTTACTTCCTTGTGATGCTCACTGCCTTTTCTTTTATCTTTTCCCCCAATAAATAACCACAAAGCTTCTTTGGGGTGCCTCGCAAGTTTACGCCATAGGTGCATGCTTTGGTTTGCTAACTTGGCCGTTGCCGAATGCGGTAGAGTTGCCGTTAAAGAAAAGAATACTGGACACCTTTAATTCCCCCCAAAAATAAGTTTTACTTTTTATACTCCCCCGCATGCTCCGCACACAACCACCGGTACGTATTATCTGCCATCCGCACTCGCCTAAGCTCCCCCCACTGACGCGCCTTATAATTCTTCGAAGCTATCTCCTCGAATAGTTCCGCCAGTTGCATCCGCACCATCCGCTTCTCATCCTCACCGCCCAGCCCTCGTAAATCACGAATCCTCTCTCTGTCTTTCAGCCCTTCTGCCAGCTTCCCCGCCTCACCGGATATATCCGACCCCGCTCCCCCTTCAAGCTCCAGATGACCCGCCAATTCCTTCATAAAATCGACTTCATTCTTCATCGCCTCGAAAATCTTTGCATCCACCCCCAAAGGCAGCCCCGCGCAGGCAATTTGAATCCCAGCCGAAAGAACCTTCACCCCAAACGCTAACTTCGGTGCCGTCTTCTCCCACCACTCCCTCGACTTCTTAAATTTAAGACTAAAATCAACCTTATGCACACCGCCCTCAAATTCACAATAAGGCCTCAATACATATTCTTTGCTAAACCAGTTCCGCGGATTAAAACCACTCCCGTCCACCGGCACAATCGAAACCACACCCGGAGCGGAATTAAAATCCCGATTGTCTAACATTTCATTTAACATCCACAGGTAATCCCGCAACTTTAACTCTAACTGTTGAACAAACTCTGCCGGTAATACTTTCTGTTCCTGACGTATCCCTATCACCTCATCATACGTCTTGTCAATCCACACTAACGAAGATTTTTCATCACAATTTCTTTTCAATTAAAAGTGTGCCCAAAAAAATTGCTTTAATTGTTTTCTCGCATGGCTATAATATGTGGAAGATCTGGCTAGAACCGTCTCATACAACATTGAAAGGAGTATTGTATGCCGAGCGAGTCGCTGAGAATTAATTGGCGGACGTCCCCGGGCCACCTCTTCTTTCTAAGCACCTTCCTCCACCCTAGGACCGTGGAAGGTCTCGGCACTGGAATTGATTGGAAACTCGTACTCGGAGAACAGCCTGAGAAAGCCGCCAGACGTTTGTTAAGTGAAGGTGCATTGATACGGGCAAGCCTCAGAGAACATCTGGCTTACAAATTCAAGGTTCCAGAGTTAAAGGAAATGCTGAAGAGGCTTGGCCTACCTTCATCAGGACGTAAGAGCAACCTCATAATGCGGTTAATTCAGTCAAATCGTGAGGATATGAAACAAGCTGTTACAGACATCACTGTCCTAAAGTGCTCTGAGCAAGGTCAGATAATCGCAGAACAATATCTCACGGACAACGGTGAGATGATTGTTCAACATAAGGTGCTGACACCTGACGGGGTGAGAAAGCTCTTTGAGTGGATTCTAAAGGGAGCCGCCTCAGGAGCTATCGGTGCTGCTACGTATGACGTACTTCAAAGGATAGTTGAAAGGATTCAATTGGAGAAACGTCCCCTTGCCTTGAGACAGTCTTCATCAATTGCCGCCGCTCCGCCTGATGACGCGGTTAGGATACTACCCACAAAGTTTTGGACATGTCATATTGGCCCAAAAGCGACAACTGAAACCCCCGAAAGGCCGAAAATCGCTGAGTTAGACGAAGGTATTAGGCAGCACCCCTGCGAATGGTGGCGGTATTTCAGTCGCGGCTCAGCATATGATAGATTGGGTAAGCATCAGCAGGCAATCGCTGATTATACTGTGGCTATCGAATTGAACCCAGAGTCCATTATAACTTACGTCCACCGCGGATATGCTCATGAAAGCCAAGGTGATTACCGGTCGGCTACCGGTGACTACCGGAAAGCGGTCAAGCTGCCTCCGAAGCGCATTGTTCTTTGGAACATTTACTATAAAGGATATGCCCATGAACGGCTCCGTGAGTACCGGGAGGCGATCGCCTTGTACAGCCGCTATGTAAGGATGCTACCAGGTACCTCGGGCTATTGGCCCTATTTCCGTCGGGGATACGTTTATGAAAAGCTGGGTGACTACCAATCAGCAATCACAGACTATCAAACGGCCATAAGAAAGTATGATGTTGAGGATCAGAAAGATCTAAAGCAAATTAAAGTACGCTTAGGAATGCTGAGAGAACTTAAAAACCGCTGAAACGGCCCGGAGATAAATCTCGCCTATATTTGTCCCGACAACGTTATTTGCGTGATTTGTGCAGTTTGCAAGAACGCAACGGTGTTGATTCATTCTTTTGCTGATAGGGAAAAATGGGAAAAATAGGGACAGTCACCTATTTTTCTTAAATTTCATTTACTACCATATTTCTTCCTACAAATTTCAAAGAAGTTTCCCCAGCCGCTGCAAATTCTCCCCAAAATTATAACCAAATTTTCCAGAGCGTCAAATCTTTTTTTTCACCAAAACGCGCATAAAAAAGGGCTGGAAGAGCGGAGGGAAAAGAAATGAAATTATCCAGCCCTAAAATTTAGCTCCCCTTTT
>CAZTKW010000314.1:0-4785 GCA_964614315.1 uncultured Pirellulales bacterium | reverse complement strand
TCTGCATTGGTGATCCATTCCCATTTTGTTGAAATTATTCGTCCTTGTTTCTTTCCAAATTCTATTGCCATATTCAAAGACCCTGGATATTCACCTTTTTGTTTTCTATATTCTTCAACAGCGGACCTATAATACTGAAGGTGAACCTTTGTGCCAATCACACGTTTTTCAGACATACCATAGTCGTTAAACTCCAGCACTAATCCAAACGTCAGGAGAATGACAGTAAGGATAATAAGATAAATTAGCGTTTTTGAAGGTTTCAGTTTCATTATGGACAACCTTTCTCGTTAGATGTAACTTCAGTCCAACCGCTTTTCTCTTTCCAGGGTCGAAGTTCAGGCCAACTAAGATTGAGCATTACGGAAACATGTCCAATATTTTCATATCCAAAGACTTCAGATTCTGGTAATATTTTTTTAAATTCAGAACCTATATCCTGTGCAGTAAAACAACCAAAGAGTTTAATCTTTGCCTGCGGATCAAACGTATCCTGTATCAATTTTCTCATTGACTGAAGACTTATTTGATTTGGCATAATCGGGGTAAAACTAGTAATGCCCCCCTCTCCAGTTCCCAGTGAAAGACCTGCACCTCCTCCAAGCCCATGTCCAACATATCTAAATTCTTTGATCTTTTTTCCTGTGGCATTAATATTACGTAAGATATTCTGAAAGTGAGAGGCAGAAGCAACTGTGACTTCCATAGGTTTTTCCTTACTATCACTGATTGTAATAGTTAGTTTAGCTTTTTTAGTTTCAAACAATTTACTAAATACTCTATGTATATTATCCTGAGGTGCTTCAATAAGGCCTGCATCAGAACTAAGTCCAGTTGGATCTTTAAATCGCATTGGATTATTGGAACAATATGTGTACAAGTTTAAACCCATCCCATATCCCAATGGATCCGGCCCTAAGAATCTTCCATTTGCGTAATTGTAGTATCGAGCGCGGTAATAGTATAAACCCGTTTCGAGATCGTACCTGCGTCCAGTAAATAGATATGGATTGTTGACGTCACTTGTCCTGTTGGGCTCACCGAAGACGTCGTAGGAATACGTCTCAACAATATCACTATTAACATCAGTTTCTATCCATCTTGTTTTTTACCAAGTTTGCCGTAAAGACAGATAAATCTGACATTTAAAGCAAAGCTGTAAAACGGCAGGTAACAACTAAGGAGGGAAATAACAAGAAAATCCAGCACCTTTTCTTGCCATATGAAAACTGTTTCCTCTTCAAGACCGCCTAACAAGTAAAGATACCAGCCAACTGCCACTGTAAAAATTAACCAAAAAACTATAAGTCGAAGAGCTAGAATAATCCGCCCATAGTATTTCCCCAAATTGTATGAAAACTGGTTGAGCACCTCCACCAGTCCAACACTCAATCCGATTATAAGCCACCTTTGTTTGATAAGCACCTCGCCGCCTTTATGTGCAATACTAACATATTGGATAATAGACAATAATAGTAAAGTATACACAAAAAAGGAAACCTTAAGCCAAAATTTTGTTTTGGAGCTCATAGCTTTCTTCCTTTTACGCTATAGTCTCAATAGCCTAACATTTTTATTTCTTTGTAAGCAGCAGAAGTGCCCTTAGATAAGTCCTCAATATTTCTTAGGATTTGTTGTATATGCTCCTCGTTTCTATTAACTAATTTACGCCTTGCTGTAGGTATATCGGCTAACCCAGCTATACTTGCAATTGCACCAGGAGTGCTCGTTTTGACATCTAAAAAGAATACCTTTTTATGCTTTACGACTCTTTTTGCATTTCGAACAGCTGTATCTGTAGCTCTACCATGACCGACAAATCTAGCTGCTTCTTGTGGATTGTAACGAAGTTTCGCCAAAGCACTCAAACCGAGGCGTTTTATATTAATAGCTGCACTACTCAAGCTAAACGCTGATGAGGCCGTATCTAAAACTAGCATGGTCTGATAGTAATTGTGCCAAAACTTCTTTTTGCTATGCATCAGTTCAAGTGCTTGGATATTGGTTTTCATAGCCGATTCTGCTGACTCTATGTAATTTCGTAACTGCTCGTACCTTCGCCTTCTAAGTTCATTCTGCGTCTCCTTACACAGCCCGAGGGGGTCTACAAGATTCGTTGGATTGTTCGCAACATAGGTATAGACATTCAGTCCATCATCATATCCTATCGGGTCGGTTTGCATGAATCGGCCGGTATAATAATCGTAATATCTGGCACGGTAGTAATACAGGCCGGTCTCAATATCATATCGCCTGCCGGTAAAGAGGTAGGGATTATCAATGCTGCTTGTGGCATCTGGCTGGCCGAAGACATCGTAAGAATACGTCTCGACAATTTCACTATTAACATCTGAAAGAGCAATCACAGAGCCCAGCCCATCGAAGTGGTAATAATATACCTTATTAGAATCCGCAACGTTTAGCATACATATCGGCTCATCAATACCCGGGCCGTAAATGAATTTGCGCAATATTACACCATTTTCGTTACATTCGGCTATAACCTGGTCACCGTCATAACAATATTCCGTGGTATTACCATCTACGGTCTTTGAAATCCTTCTGCCCTGATAATCATAGCTGTATGAGGCAACGGCCTGGTCGCTCTGGTTATTGACGTCGGTTAGCCGGTTCTCGCAGTCGTAATAGTATTTGAAATAAGCGCTATCATCGGCTAAATTGCCGTTTTTGATTTTGATGCTGATAACGCAGCCCTCAGAGGTTATGAAATGGCTTCTAAAAGAATTCTACCATTCTGATGGAATTTTGCTTCTACCTGATCCTAAATATAATTTTATATAATACTTGATAGGCTTTGTCAAGTTAACCTTAACTTCACCTGTTTCCTTGCTATAATAATATCCACCTTCACCGTTCAATACATTATGCTCAGTTATTGATGTTTGTTTTTCTCTATTAAAGTCGATATACAATTGTCGGAGAGATGTATTATTTTTCTCTGAGCTGGCATAATTTCTTACTTCTTCTAGAGATTTAGGGAACCTATTTTTCTCTTCACGAAATTGTTGAATGAATGATCTTAATAATATCAAACTAGATTTGTTTTGTCTAACTCGCTGATTAACAGATGAATCGTAAATAACACCTGTTACAAACAATAGTATGAAAAGAAACAAAACAAAAAAAACGCAAAATTTGATGTTGATAGTTTTTGATTTTAGAGTCTCTATACTGGTTTTTCTAACTTCCATGTCTTGATTCCTTAGAGCATTATTTACTATGAAAAGAAATGTCCTTCCTATTTTTTAACAACCTTTCCCCGACTTCTTTGATTTCTTAAAGATAAATTGTGTATTCTTCTTTGAGCTAGGATCTGTGGACGTTTGAACTTCCACCCATTTTCCAAAACTTGGGAATCCCGGTATTGGAAGTAACAAACAATTACCCTTATATCCCATTACCGTTGATCCTGGAAGGAGAGTTTTAAATTCTCTTGCTATGGAGTCTTCTCCTATTGCACTTTGACATGCTCTTAACATTATCTTTGAATCAGCTGCAAAATTATTGGCAACCAAGTTACTGAGTGTTGGATTTTTAGCGCTTGTTAAACCCAACATTTGATTGTTTCCAACAAGATATGTTTCACCTAAAGCCAACATACCATCTACACCATGACCAATGAATTCAAAACGTGTAATTTTATTTGACGAACTTGCTTTATCTCGAAGAGTTGCTGTTAAATCAAAACGGCTTCTTATCTTATAGGTTTCTGTTTCCCCATCTTCGGTAGTTATAGCAACAAATGGCTCGTCAAATGCTTTACCAATTTTGTCTGCTACATGTTTTCTTCCTATCGATCGCCCAGAAGGATCGACAATATTTAAAGGATTATTTATACAATATTGATATAAATTTGAGCTTTCTTTATAGCCAAATGGATCAGGCTGCAGGAATCTGCCGGTGTAGTAGTCGTAGTATCTGGCACGATAGTAATACAGGCCGGTCTCAATATCATATCGCCTGCCGGTAAAGAGGTATGGATTATCAATGCTGCTTGTGGCATCTGGCTGGCCGAAGACATCGTAGGAATAGGTCTCGACAATATCACTATTAACATCTGAAAGAGCAATCACAGAGCCCAGCCCGTCGAAGTGGTAATAATATACCTTATTAGAATCCACAACGTCTATCATACATATCGGCTCATCAATTCCCGGGCCATAAATGAATTTGCGCAATATTACACCATTTTCGTTACATTCGGCTATAACCTGGTCACCGTCATAACAATATTCCGTGGTATTACCATCTACGGTCTTTGAAATCCTTCTGCCCTGATAATCATAGCTGTATGAGGCAACGGCCTGGTCGCTCTGGTTATTGACGTCGGTTAGCCGGTTCTCGCAGTCGTAATAGTATTTGAAATAATCGCTATCATCGGCTAAATTACCGTTTTTATCATAAACATACTCACTCTGGCTGCCTTGCGGCCCCACCGCAGTATACTGGTTTAAGCAGTTGCTGTTGTAAACGTCAACCGCCCCGTTTGAATTGACGTCCGTGCGGTTTCCGAGTGCGTCGTAATAGTAATCGGCGCTGTTGCCATCGTTGTAATCGACGAAGATGAGCTGATAGAGATTGTCGTAGGTATAGACGTGAGAATCAGCATCATCTATTTTACAGCTTTTGCGATTGCCGACCTTGTCGTAGTCGGCGTAAAGGAAGGTGATGTTGACATCATTGATGTTGTTGGTCAGCTTTGTCAGCCGGTTGGCGATATCATATTCATATACGGCATTGGCATCGCTACCTAAAGTAACCAGC
>CAZTKW010000313.1:2579-4801 GCA_964614315.1 uncultured Pirellulales bacterium | reverse complement strand
AATGGAAGGTCCATACTAATGGTCAGAATAGCCACGTCCTTGCCGAGTTTGATAGCTTCTTCATTAAACCTTCGTGTCTGCATATCACACACCGCCGTATTAAGTGACGGCACAGATGAAATGATGCATATTTTGCCGTTAAAAGAAGAAAATCTAACTGTTGACAGGTCGTTTGCAACTACTTCAAAATCAGGCGCCTTCTGGCCTACCTCGACCTCATTGCCCAAAAGAGTCAAACTCTGGCCCTTCATAGAAACTAAACCTTTTCTTTCATTCATGCTCTTACCTCACAATTATTAAGTGCGCTGCTGTTACAGCATTATTTACCGAGGGCCTGTTTCAGGTCCATCGCATGTTCTTGTTCCATCGCCAAAATATTTCTTAGCTGTTGGGCTAAGGCAAATTCTTTGAGCTGCTCTGCCTGTTCTATCCTTATTTTATATCTTTTTATCGCATCTTCTTCACCGTCCAGGTCCTGTTGCAACATTTCGTTATTGTCTTCAGATGTCTTGATTTTACCTACGTTGACACTTGGGCTGCCCCCGAGGTAATCTATCTGGTCTGCCAGAATTACAGCATGTCCAATCTCCTCGTTTACGTGAATCTTAAGCTCCTTTATGATATCACCGTATGCCGCACCAGTCATTATCGCCGAATGATTTATATATTGTATCGCAGCTGAGTATTCCAGTTCCAAATCCGTATTTAATAAATCTATCAGTTTTTTTATTGTTACATTCATTTTCTTATCTTTCATATAAGTAGGTGAAAATTGATATCCCTGGTCACTTCACATATTCCGGTTCATTTTCTGGTTTCCATTTTATGTTACAACCTATGCTCGGCTTCTGTTCGGCACTAACCTGCCTGCCTGCAAGAACGGCGTTCATCGCTTTGATCAAATCAAGTCCAATTACAGGAATGTCGTTGCCCGGCCGACTATCGTCCATCTGGCCTCGATAGACAAGTTTTCTTTCTTTATCAAACAAAAAGAAATCAGGTGTACAGGCAGCACGATATGCTTTTGCAACTTCCTGGGTTGCGTCAAAAAGATAAGGAAATGTAAAACCAGACTTTTTCACTATCTTTGCCATCATCTCCGGACTGTCATCAGGAAAATTAGCAAAATCATTTGAATTTATTCCAACGACTGCAACTCCTTTGGTCTGATATTCTTTGACCAATCGAACCAGGTCGCTTAAGACGTGTTTGACATACGGACAGTGGTTGCACATGAAAACGACTAAAAGAGCTGGTGCTTCGGCGAAATCACCCAATGAAACAATATTACCATCGGTATCGGGCAGGCTAAAATCCGGAGCTTTCGTCCCCAATGCGAGCATTTTGGAAGCTGTTACAGCCATACTGGACTCTTTCCATTTAAGTTATGTTATAATTAACTCTGCATTTACACTTCTATGCGAATATCACAAAGAAAGCCAATATAAATTATCTCTTCGTCGAATCTCAGGCTCCATGAAGCATTTCAGCCAAATCCTCATCGACGTTGCCAATCTGGTTGATATTGAACTTCTCCACCAGTATATTTAGCACATTTGGGCTGATAAAAGCAGGCAGGCTTGGACCAAGCTTTATGTTCTTAATACCCAAATGCAGCAATGTTAGAAGAATTGCCACTGCCTTCTGTTCATACCACGATACCGCAAACGAAAGGGGCAGTTCATTCACACCGCAATCAAAAGCCTCAGCAAGGGCCGTTGCAATTTTGACCGCCGAATAGCAATCATTGCACTGGCCTGTGTCAATCAAGCGAGGAATGCCGTTAATATCACCGTAGTCACACGAATTTAAGCGATACTTCCCGCAGGCCGCGGTCAGTATCACGCAATCATCCGGTACCTTTTCCCCAAGCTCGGTAAAATAATTTCTCCCTGGTTTTGCTCCGTCACAGCCACCGATAAAAAAGAAATGTCGAATCTTACCGGCTTTTACGGCCTCGACAATCTTGCTGGCTAAACTAAGCACAGCTGTATAATGAAAGCCGGTGCTCAGAGTGCCTTGTGGATTTTCCGGCAGAGGTGGAAGAGATAGGGCCTTCTCAATTACCTCGCTAAAGTCTCTATTCTTTATGTGTTTTACCCCTGCAACGCCTGCTATCCCACAGGTAAACATCCTGTCCTTATAGGAGTCTTTCGGAATCATAACACAGTTGGTCGTTACTAAAATAGCGCCGCTGAACTCCTCGAACTCTTTTCTCTGAT
>CAZTKW010000313.1:0-2569 GCA_964614315.1 uncultured Pirellulales bacterium | reverse complement strand
CAGGCGGTGCCGTAATTGCCTACAAGATGCTTAAACCTCCTAAGCTCCGGGTATCCATGACAGGGGAGCATTTCGCCGTGGGTATAAACATTAATACCTTTGCCTTCAGTCTGCTTTAACAACTCATAAAGATCCAGCAAATCATGACCGGTCACAACAATTCCCGGGCCGGATTTGGTGCCCCTCGCCACCGTTGCCGGCTTAGGATTGCCAAATCTCGAAATGTGTGCATTGTTGAGCATCTCCATAACCCGAAGGTTCATCTCGCCGGCCTTTAGTACGAGTTCAAGGTAACGGTCGAGGTCAAAATCCACATTAGTGAGTGTTGAGAACATTGCCTCGTGCATAAATGCATCAACCTGCTCATCTTTTTGCCCAAGTTCTCTGGCATGATAGGCATAAGCAGCAACACCTTTTAGACCGAATATAAGGGTATCCTGAAGACTTTGAATGTCCTCGTCCTTACCGCAGACGCCTACCTTTGTACAACCCGCTCCTCCTGCAGTTTGTTCACACTGATAACAGAACATAACTTGTCCTTTCTTTTACTTTTATTTTTTTTCGTTGCCTTCGCCATATAAAATCTCTTTCTTTTTGTTAAACGCTATCTTCATCAATCTCCTTTTCTCATTCATAAATTCATTAATCCGGGAATTCACGCGTCGGTATTGTCTTGTTTTTTTTGTCATTTACAACTTTTCTGCTCACTAACCAGACCTATACAACGAGCGAGCGTGCGCCCGGTGAAGGGAATTTTGACTTTCCTGATTTCTACTTTTGCATTGATTTATCTTGGCGCTCTTTTCACGCTGAATAGCTTCATAGACTTCTTTGCGATGAACAGATATCTCCTTTGGTGCGGTAATCCCCAACAGAACTTTGTTACCCCGAATAGAAACTATCATTACCTCTACGTTTCCACCAATCATTATTGATTCATCTTTGTGTCTGCTTAAAACCAGCATTTTTCTGCTCCCTTCAATGCCGGACGACTATAATAGCAGCCAAACATTGTTATTCCCGTTTTTTTGCCTTCAACACTTAAACTCCATCCCTGTCGGGTACAAACGACACGTCATTTTGTCGAATAGCCTTCCAGGTAACACAAAACACATCATTCTAATACTTCCTGACACTTAAACTGCCAAAGAGGGTGATATATATGTGAAACCCTTTAGTGCAACACGCACTGCCGGAAAAAGGTCAGTGGCTATAGACCGTTTTAGAATAAAGCCCGTTGCCCCTGCGGACATAACTTCATTGACAGCTGTAGGCTCATCGTGAACACTTAGAATAATGAACTTGAGGTCGGGATAACGACTCTTAACTTCTCGTGCAACGTTTACTTCACCGCAGACCGGCAGTGATAAATCTACGATGGCGAGTTGAGGTTTGAGCTTTTCTGCGGCTTCAAACAACGATTTTTTATCGGCCACCATCACAACCGTCTCAAATGTAGTTTCAAGCAAGCCCCTTATGCCCTCAAGCAAATCCTGATGACTGTCTGCCAAGATTACACTTCCTTTTTCCATTACAATCCTACTTAATTCCAAATGTATCTTTGACACCTCGCTTTTTTATCGTTTATGCTTTAATACCATAAAAGTGCGGTCGAGTGCTACTCGCAAAATTACCTGATTTGGACAGGAAAATTTACGGGGTAGCAACCATCCAAACGTGTCAAATTGCACAAAAAACTGAGAAAAAGGCCGGGAAATTAAATAGTTGTATTTATCAATAAGTTAAGATAATATAAAAATATAAATCTTATGAGTAAAGCTAAGATTTCGGGGCAAGGAGACTGTACCTATGAATAAACCGGGCAATCCTGAAACACGTTTAAAAATACTAAGGAATTACTTTTGGGCTTTATTGGCTCTATGGACGTTGCTGGTTGGCTCGGTATTGTTGTGGAGTTTATTCCAGGAAAAAATTGGGACAGAGGAGGCCGCTCGCATTCAGGCGCGGTCCGCTTTTGAAAAGGATTTAATTTACCGCCGATGGATAGCCGGTCACGGCGGGATTTATGTTCCTGCAACCGAGAACACACCACCCAATCCTTACTTGTCCCATATCCAGGAACGCGATATCACAACACCCTCGGGTCGAATCTTAACTTTGATAAACCCGGCTTACGCAACACGCCAGGTGCATGAAATCGGCATGAAACAGTATGGTTTGCGTGGCCATATCACAAGCCTCAATCCTATCCGGCCTGCTAATGCTGCCGATGAGTGGGAGATAAAAGCGCTGCATGCATTTGAACAAGGAGCAAAAGAGGTCAGTTCTATTGAAAAGCTTGACAACCAGGATTACATGCGCCTGATGCGCCCGATGATTACAGAACAAGCCTGTCTGAGATGCCACGCTGAGCAGGGATATAAAGTGGGCGACCTCCGCGGCGGTATCAGCGTCTCGGTTCCTATGTCACCATTAAGAGCTGTAGCGAGTGGTCAAATGACGATGCTGGCATTGGGCCATGGCATTTTATGGCTGTTAGGGCTAAGTGGAATCAGTATAGGAGGGTGGCATTTGAGGCAGCGCATCCGAGAGAAAGAGCAGGCTGAAG
>CAZTKW010000312.1:3120-4809 GCA_964614315.1 uncultured Pirellulales bacterium | reverse complement strand
AGGTCCAGAGCGAAGATGTCCTCTGAGAACTCCTCCCCGATCACATCTGGATGGAGAGTGACCTGCTCGATCCATGGACGTAGTTGACTTGTGCTCATTTCTGCTCCTCGCTGTTTGCTGCATACTGTCCCTTGAGCTTCCTACAACAGAGACCGCATGGCTCTTTGCCATCGCCGAGGGCCTGGTGCTCGTGGGCGTACAGGTGACGCGACATTCTCGATCGGCGAAGAGCAGCGCAGTCGAGCCGGTGGAACCTGTTCGATCCCTCTATGGACGCGAACTCCATCTCATTGACAATCAGGTCGAGCACGAGAACAGCCTTCAGCGACGTAGACTCACGGTTATAGGCCGTATCTGCACCATGCAGAATGGCATGCCGATTCAGGTCGAAACCCACTGGCAAACCATGCTCGAACTGCCCGAGTATGTGGTCCAGAATGAACTTCCGCATCAGCTCGTGCGTGTTGCCGAGACTGTCACCAGCAAACACCTGCTCGACATAGCTCTTGTACTTCTTGCCATATAGGCGTCCCGTATGGCCGAAGTTCCCGGCAATCACGCCTTCCATTTGGCAGAGGACCACGGGAACACTGAGCTCGTACTGCCCTCGCATGTGCGCCTGAACTGCTGCTTCAAGGATGTGCAGCCTGCTCTCGAGGCAGGGGCGCTTGCGCCAATCGCCCAGGATATCTCTCTCCAACAGGTCCGGCGTGTGGTATTCGATGATTGTCTTGTCAACGAAAGCCCCGATCTGGTCGTCCTCCAGTTCTTGACAGGCCTCCATGAGGCGAACCGCGACGGGCAAAGGGGTATGGTACAGAGGGGGCCAGCCTTGCGAAAACAGCCACAGATGGGCTTCATCGAGCGCACTCCACGTCCGCTCCATCTGCTCAGCCAGATGCTCAAGCGACGCAGCAGCATTCTTGACGAACTGGTCAAGCGATGCTCGGTGCTTCTGCGCAGCTGCTTGTATGGAGGCAACCCATGCGCGTCGCTGTTCCGCGATCTTTGCGACAAGGCCAGCCAGCGGATTGAGTTGCACTGCCCGTGCCCGACATTGGTCCGCCAGTCTCTCTGATAGCCCCGCCAAGGGGTTGATCTGGACGAGCAACGCACGGTACCGCTGCGAGATGTCCTCAGCCACTTGGGCAACCGAGCTGTTGAGCCGTGCACGAAGCTCTTCAGCCAGCTGCGTAGCGGGAAAGAGCGCTTTGGTAAGGTCGACCAGATGCTTGGCGCCCTCCGCTCTGTCTCTTCGGTGCGCTTCTTGCTCACCGTTCCCCATTTGGGCAATCTCGATCCAAGGCGTACTACTCAGAATAGCGGTCCTGCGCCGGCGCCTTCAGTGAGGCTACGCCAGTTCGCCGTCAGTGTCCTCAGGGCCGCGAGTTCGGGGCCGCGGGACACGCCCGGCAACTCGCCTCCCGTCAGGGCTGGGCCGGCCAGGGCCTGGGCCACCAGCCGCAACTGCTCCAGGTTCACGTTCGACTTGCCCAGGAAGTCCGCCAGCTCCGCCGGCCCGTGCTCCATCAGCCACAGCGTCCGGTGCAGCACGTCGATGAGGGGGGCGGGCTGTCCATTGTCCGGCAGGCCCAGCTTCTCGGCCTTGCCGCGCTCCGTGTAATCGCGCAGGTGGTACTTGCTTCCCTTCTTCGTCAGCAGCGGGCGATTGCCGGAGCACAGGCCAGT
>CAZTKW010000312.1:0-3110 GCA_964614315.1 uncultured Pirellulales bacterium | reverse complement strand
TTCCACGTGCGTGCCGTTGGCGAACACGATGGCTTCGCCCGCGTCCAGATCGGATGCCTTGTAGGTGTAACGCCACAGCACGTAGAAGCGGGTTGGCACATCCACGGCGCTCAAGCTGTACTCGCCGCTGTTTGCGCCGACCTCCTGCGACAGCTTGTGCAAGATGGTTTCCAGGACGACCGTCTCGACTTCACTCAGGAACCGTTCGGCCGGGACCTCCTCGCCGTTCGCGTACTCGACGCGGTCGTACTGGGTGAAGGCGCGGAGTCCCGCGCCAACACAGGCGATCACCAAATCAGCGCCAGTCACGTCCATGTTCCAGAGCGACCCCACGCGCTCGCGGACGATGTCTTCCAGCTCAGACCTGACCTCCCTTTCATACAAGCCGATTTCGGGCTGGTCCTTTGCGTATCCCCTGGCCTTGATTACTTGTGCCACGTTCGCCGCCTGGTTGACTATGTGGACGGCATAACCAAATAGGCACATCTGTGCGAACGGCCCGAAATGTCGGAGTCGCTCCCATGCCGTCTTCTTGCTCGGGTCCAGATGGAAGACCTCGGCATTCATGTACGTATCCATGATCTGCTTAGGAGTCAGTTTCTGCTCCGGCTCGCCCTGCTGCGCAATGTCTATCACCATCGGGCCTCTCTCAGCAGCCGTGAGGCGCTTACCGATTTTCTTCAGTTCGGCCGTTTCATGTGATCCCGAGATGCTGCCGAGAATGGACAAAACCTTGCGTATGTGTGTCTTTTCTTTCACAGCGTCAAGCTTCCTGAAATCCGTAAGGAATGCGCGCAAGTCATCTTCATCGTACTTGGGCACATACCCCTCCAGAGTCCCGTCTGGATTCCGCCAACTTCTCATCGAATGATCCATCTGATTGAACTCGCGCACGAACCTCCGTTCTCGAAGCGAATCGCACACGGATACAAATGCGCTCAGTTGCTCCTTCTGGGCCGAAGACAACGTGCCGCCTTCCGGATAGCAGCGTCGCTTCCGCGCCACCAGGAAAATGCTGGAAGCCAGGGCAGCTGAGTCTATGGCGCGCACACGCCCCGGCCGCTCTGTGACCAATGGCCAAGCTTCCGACACCACCAGCCCTGCCGTTCGCAAGGCATGCACGAGTGTGGACCACCCCAGCGTAGTCTTGTGAGCATACACAACTGCGAGTCGCCCGCCTGGTCTGAGGCACCGAGACGCTTCAGCGAAGGACTCCTGCATCATCTGCTCGTAGGCTTCCTTTGCCTTTCCCCTGTCATCGCCGTGACGGGTTGCATCAGCCACCGCCTCGCCCTTCTTGGGGCTACTGACAGAGGCGAAGTGCTCAGGATAGAGGTCGCCGAGAGTCCGCTTGAGCCAAACATAGAAGAAGTCCGCAATATCAGCGTACGGAATATTGTCGTAATAGGGCGGGTCCGTGATGACAGCATCCAAGGACGAGTCGGCGGCCGGGATACTGGTGGCTGTCCCTCTCACCACTTGACCAAAGCGATCATCAGAAGCCAACTGCTCCAGAGCGTTTGCAACCCATTCAACCGCTCCCTCGGGAGACCCAGATCCTGCGCCAAAGGGGGCTAACTCGACGTAGTCCCACATCAGCGGCAGCCCCTTCTGGCTAAAGGTGCTCTTGATGAACTCGCCCCCGGGCTCCCAGATGCAACACGCACTGCTGTAGTCAGCGAGACGGTCTACAATCAAGCCCAGGCAGCTGACCACGGCCTTCACAAGACCTGAGGCCAGTCCCAACGCGCAGAGCTCCTGGGTGAGTTGCTGGGCCGTAGTGACGAATGTCAGCATTGACAGCATCTGACGCGGAGTGAAGAGGTCACCGAAGGACGATATGCCGTAGAGTGTGATCCAGTTGCTGTTTTTGGCGTCCGTTACAATCGGCTCGTCGGGTACGGAACACCCCGTGTCGTCGCACAGATGCTGCAAACGGTCGCGTATGTGTGCCTCAGGAGGTACGAGCTGTGGCAAAGCATCGGCGGAGACGTATATCTTACCGCTCTGTCCGGCGCGTGTACACGCAACTGCCATCATCTGCCTTCCAAGGCGTCCAGCACAGCCTTCTACCTTCACATAGTCGCTGTCGGCAACTGCGCCGCAGAATGGACACATGGCATTGCCACCCGACGAGAAACCGGCGGGATCAAACCCCAGTTCCTCTGGCGATGTAGCTTCGACCACCTCGAAACGGACCCGCTTGCCTCCTTTCGGAGCGATCATCTGAAGCGCAACGTAGCGTCCTGGGACCGTCTTCCCGGGCTTCTTCCTGCAGAGCCACGTGCGCCCGAGGAGAGGTACTGTTGCACTGCATGCGGGGTTCTTGCAGTTGACCGTCCGGGTACACAGGTAAGCGATCGGCGTCAGATACCCTTCAGGGGTCTCCTTGGCAAGCTCTTGCTGTCCTGGCGGGTCCCAGTCCTTGCCGCCGAAGCTCAACTGGTCGGTGGTCAGCTTCCTGCGCATCTGGGCGGCTTCGGGATCAGGAATCGGCGGGTAGAGGTCTCCTATCTCTTCCTTCACCCGCTCAAGCACCCAGTTGCCCCAGTAGCGCACCTCTTCGGCCAGGCCACCCCAGGTGGCATGACCATCAGGCCCCCTTGGGCCTGTCATTCCTCTGACCGTAGGATCAGGCTTGCCGTACTTCTGCGGGTAGACGAGCGTGCAGAGCTCGATGATGTAGGCAACTGGGTTCAGGTCCATCGCGTAGGCCTCGCACCCGAGGCGCAGGGCCTCCAGCGGAATGGCTCCGCCGCCAGCGAACATGTCGAGCACTCGGGGTCGAGGCGCACGTCCAGCCTCGATGTCCTCCCGCGTGACCTTCGCCTTGACCTTCGGCCAGTCGAACTCATCGACCCACGCCGGCCACTCGCCGGTCGCCTGGGCCTGGCCCAGTTCCCCAGTCAGGCGTACGGCATGGGCCTCCAGGATGTGCTGCTGCGCCTGCTCAATAAGCCTGGGGCTGCCAGGATACTTACAAAGGGCAGTGACGAACTTGGCGGCGTTGGCACGGGCAAGGCTGTCGCGCTTCTCCTCGGGCCCGTTCTCTGGCCGGAACTGATCGGCCGGCACGAGCGATCCATACACGGCCGCCCGGCAGGCCACAA
>CAZTKW010000311.1:2104-4813 GCA_964614315.1 uncultured Pirellulales bacterium | reverse complement strand
TAGAGGAACTTGCGCATTTCGGTCGAAAAATCCTCAATCCGCAGCGTTAGAATTTGCTTAACAGCTTGTGATTAAAGCGGTAAGAAAATTTTAATTTTTTCCGGATTTTTTCTGTGAGTACTTGCGCAAATGATACGAAGCTGGGAGTTTGTATTTTGTAGTTCGTAGCCACCCAAGACGAAAGCCTTGGTGCTAAAGATGTGAGGTTTCAACCCCATTATTGTGTTAAAAGTGGGAAAAAAAGGCGGATTTTTTTTAACAAAAAAACACGTTTTGAGAAAAAAAACGGAAAAAAGTTTAAAAAAGCTAAAAAAAAGAAAAAAAAGTGAAAAAAAGACGCAAAAAATCAACGGTTTTTTAAATTGCCGACCAGAACCCCGCTCAAGCGCCGCGGGGGCTTTAAAAAGGGAGAAAACAACTTTGGATAATTATTCGAATGTTAAAATGGGTAATTTAGGGTTCGACGCACCTGTGGATGGGCAGAGATAAGGCGACAGGAATTATCTGGAAAAATGAGTTGAAGGATTTTAGGTTTTATGTATAATGGACAGAGCGACTTTGTGGAGCCTGCCCAGATGAAATTTTTTATAGGTAGTTCGTAGAAAAGAATCTTTTGGATTAGAAGCCAGAATAGAATGGCGGTTGTCTGTTTTGTTATAAATATAAAAGTGCTGAATGTGCGGTAGGGATAATGCTTTCGTTCAAATGCCCACAATGCAATGAAAACGTGTCACTGAGGAGGCGTAATTTTAAGCAGTGGCGCAGTGGAATATATTCCTGCAATAACTGCGGGGCCAAACTAAAACTTTCCAATGGTGTGTTCCTTGGTGGGGGGTACGGTTTATGCTGTGGCTGTCTTATTGTAAGCACCAAATATTGGGGCTTCGGGTCTGAATGGATTAGGCTTGTTATCATAATACCAGTTTGCTGGTTCTTCTGGAGTGTATTATGCCGTTTCCTGGGTCACTGGCGAATCGTAACTAAAGAGCTGCAACCAAATCAATATTCGCCAAGGATTAAAAGATATTCACGCTTTGAATGGTTGAGCTTTGTGCTTTCATGGGTGGCGCTGTTTAGTACGTTCTTAATTGTGAGGCTTCAATTTTCGAAGATTAACCACATTTGTTCTACATTTGAGCAAGCAGAACATATGACTAACTCTCAATTACTCAACGAAATTGATACTTCGCTTCAGACAGTAATTTGGGGGATGATAATCTCTTTCGGGCTTTTCCTGTTCCTAAGCGTCACATGTATAATATTTTCCGTCATGAAAAATAAGGAGATAGGGAAGCTGGAGTTTGCTGAAAAAACCTAAACATAGTACCGATCTCAAAAATAACCGGTCAAGTACGAAAAGGTCACACTGGGTTTAACCACGTCTTTTCGTAGGTGGTATTTTGCTCATCACAGGCGCAGGTTCCAAGGCAAGCTATGTTCAAAAGGTTCATCGTTTTTTGCAATTTTTCAGAGGCTGTTTTTGCAAGTTTGGGATTGACACAACGTATTTTTTGTGTATAATGTATATTGTTGGTGTGTGGTTTATTACTGGTAATAGTATAAGTATTATCATTTCACAAACCGGAGGAGTGGTTGCCACACCTGAAAACGGGTGTTTGTAATCGTAAAGTCGTTTGTGGTATTGACTTATGATAACAAGGTCTCATAGAGAGGCTGTTTTTTCTGGTCTTTTAAGGTAAGGATTTTCATGTCAAAAAAACTATTTTTTTCGATTTCCATAATTGTTTTTATTTTTACAGAAAGCAGTTTTGCGGAAGTAGGCCTTATCGGGTGGTATAAATTTAATGAAATTTCCGGTACCACGGCCAACGATGATTCAGGCTATGACAATCACGGTACGCTGGGGGGCAGGGCGGAGTGGGCACCGGGGGAGGGGTTCGAAGGGGGAGCTGTCAGTTTCAGCAATGCAAGGGGAAGTGACCACGTTGAGATACCAACGACTTCGATGTCGCCTTCTGCAATGACAATCGTCCTTAGAGCCAAGCTGGTCGGGCCCGAAGTAGGCACACGGTACATCTTCGGTCACACATCAAACCCGGCCGGGGGATACGTTGACAGGGTACAGATTTATATGGATGGGGCCGTGATGAATACGGAACTTGACCTCGGTCTCGGTGATAACCATACATTAGACGAAGCAATAGTCACCCTTGACACAGAGGTCTGGTATCACCTTGCTCTTGCCTGGAGCGGGGGCACTTATAATCTTTATGTTGACGGGGTCCGCGAAAGCTCAGGGTCTTATTCGGGCTTAAGCACTTTTTCCTCTTTCATGCATGTAGGTAACTCCGGCCAGGGGGCACCTATTGAAGCATTCGACGGGCTTATCGACGACGTTCGTATATATAATCGCGCACTTAGCGAGCCGGAGATTCAAAGTCTCTATTCACCCACGAAGGCAACGAATCCCAACCCAAGCGACGGCGCGACAGATATACCTATTGATTTGACAGTAAGCTGGACGGCGGCCAACGGGGCGACGATGCGAAATGTATATTTCGGGACTGAGGCAGGAAGCCCGCCGGTATTGTATGAAGAATGGCCGAGTACAAGCTTCGGGCCCAACACCCTCGATGTAAATACAACTTATTACTGGCGGATAGATGAGATCGAGGGGTCGGTAACGACTACGGGCGATGAGTGGAGTTTCACAACCGAAACGGGACGTGCCACGGACCCGAATCCGGT
>CAZTKW010000311.1:0-2094 GCA_964614315.1 uncultured Pirellulales bacterium | reverse complement strand
GGTTAATGGAGCTGATTTTGTGGCATTGAATGCCACGCTTAGCTGGTTAGCCGGCGCAGGTGCCGAATCGCATGATGTGTATATGGGGACCGAGCAAGGCAGTTTAATCCTTAAAGAAGCAGGCCTGACAATTGTATCGTATGACCCCGGAGCGCTTGAACCAGGGACAACTTACTACTGGCGCATAGATGAGAACAACGCTTCAGGCGACGCTACCGGTGATATCTGGAGCTTCAAGACCGAGGGAAAGGCTTATAATCCGACCCCCGGGGACCTGGGTGGAAATGTGGCAACTAATCAAATTCTGAGCTGGTCAGCGGGGATTGACAGTGGGGTAGAAGATGTATATTTCGGAACGGACTTCGATGAAGTAAATGATACTATCCGGCCTTATGGTGACGTCAATCGCGATAACTATGTTGATTTTATGGATATAGAGATATTTGCCGAGCAGTGGCTGAGCAATCCGGCGGGTGTTGAGCTGTCAGCAGATATTAATATAGACGGCAATGTGAATATGATTGACCTTGCACTGATAGGGAATGACTGGCGGGGTTGGGCTGGAGATGTTTTTAAAGGGACTCAGCCACTCTCTAACCAGGAGTTTAATCCGGGGACACTTGCGGAAGAAACTACATACTACTGGCGTGTGGATGAGATTAAAGGGTCCAGAAGATATAGAGGTGACGTCTGGAGTTTCACAACTTTTGTTCCAGATCTGGCGGCATTTCCCGGCGCCGAGGGGTGGGCAACGACGACACCGGGCGGTCGGGGCGGAGAAGTGATAAAGGTAACTAACCTCAATGCGTCAGGGCCCGGCAGCCTTGCAGCTGCGTGTGCGGCATCCGGGCCGCGAATAGTTGTTTTTGAGGTTAGCGGTGTAATCAACGGCACATTGTATATTACCAACCCATATATTACTATCGCCGGTCAGACGGCACCGGGCGGGGGTATAACAATCGAAGGCATAGTAAAATCCTACGGTTATGCAGTTCATGACGTGATTATCCGGCATATCAGGGTCCGCCCTCTGCCAACCACCGGCAGCGGCGGCGACGCTTTTCAGCTTGGGGGTGTAGGGACATATAATATAATACTGGATCACTGTTCGATGTGCTGGGCTAACGATGAGGTTGTTGACTTTTACAATGCCCATGATATGTCAATTCAGTGGTGCACAATCGAGGAATCCGACCCTGAGGGCCATACGGAAGGTGTTCATAACTTCGGAATGATATCAGCGGCAACGGATTGTGGTGCAGTATCCGTACACCACAACCTCTGGGCGCACCATTACAGGCGAGTGCCGTGTATGGCTCCTTACAGGAGCAATGCTGCAGATGACTTCAGGAACAACCTTGTTTATGACTGCTACGGCGGTCTTACTCACGACGGGCACTCTCCGGGCATACAAAGCCCGCTCAATAATCTGAATAATTACTGGAAGCGCGGGCCAAGCTGCTGGACGAAGATATATCCTTTCGCGACTATTACAGGTATTGACTACTACATCGACAATAACTATTTTGAGGACTGGGGTATTCAGGGTCCTCCGCAGTACTGGACGTACGGCAGTACTCCTTCATGGGTACAGTTTAACAATAACGGTAATGCTATCGCATTGCCGGGCTATGTTCCGCCTATTACCACAGATGCGGTGATGGATGTTTATGATATCGTGCTGGAAAAGGCCGGCGCCTGGCCGAGAGACAGAGTTACGCTTCGTACAATTGATGAGGTAATAAATGGAACCGGTTCATACGGCAGAGATGCTCCTGCGGCGCCGAGTGACGAATGGTTTATGGATGGCCTAACTCCAACGGCCCCGCCGGTAGATACTGATAATGACGGCATGCCGGATGACTGGGAAACAACCCACGGTCTGAATCCCGGCAATCCCTCTGACGCTACAGCGATTGTTCCTGCGGGAGCATCGCCTAGTGACAGGCATAAAAACTACACCTATATCGAGTACTACATCAACGAATTGGCTGATAATCTTGTGCCTTAATAAGAGCGAAGCAGATAATTGAAGTTTTAAAACCACTTAGTCTTGCTGAGGTCGGGTTTGTCTGTTCAATTATCTTTTTTTTG
>CAZTKW010000310.1:0-4833 GCA_964614315.1 uncultured Pirellulales bacterium | reverse complement strand
TCCCAAAATGGTCTAAAAGACAATAATTTACTCGGTTTTTCCTTGCTTGGCAGGAGCAAAAGAGGTATATTGAAAATGACAACTGAATAAGTGTATGTGCTGAACTTTTAGCGTTTCCTCTTAAACCGACAAGTTATTTGACTCAGAGGCGCATAAGTTAGGTGCTCGTTTGCCTTCGGGTAAGACGGGCGCTGCTTGTGTGTTCTGAGTGGGCCTTGTCGGGCCTAAGAGGAGCGCAACGTAGTAGCGCCCTTTTTCGTGCGCTGGAGATTATTAACAATCTTTTTTAGGAGGTAAAGTAATGAGAAGTAAATTATTGACCTTGTATATTTTGTTATTTTGTTCATCGAATGTATTTGCAGCCTTAGTTGTCTATGATGACGGCAAAACCCATATTATCAATGATTATGGCTGGAATCATATCGAAGTTAAAGACAGTCCTACTGGTGAACCTACTACTGTAAATCTGATTTCTGGCGCAGAAATATGTTGTATTGATGCCTATGGGCATAGCTTCGTTAATATCTCTGGTGGAATTGTTCGAGAATGGTTTAATGGTTTTGATGACAGTGTAATTAGCATCTCTGATGGTTCGGTGGATTATCTTATGACCATTCGTGATGATTGCCAATTCAGCTTTTCTGGCGGATATTTAGATAATTTAGAACTTATGGGCACAGCTCAAGCTGCAATGTCGGGTGGGGAAGTGCATAGTTACCTTCAAGCCACCGAAAATAGTGATGTTATTATTTCTGGTGGAACAATAAGGGCGGGCAATGGAGGAAGTTCATCGCTTCGAGCGTGGTTTAGTAGTAAAATAATTATAGATGGGAGCAATTTCAATTATCCCCTCGGTAAAATTCCTGAACCATCAGGAGTCTTAGCTTGCGACTTGAAATATGGAGGTAGTCTTAACAATAATTTTGATATTGGCTCAAGTGCTTCAATCGTTCTTGTTCCCGAACCAGCCACGCTTTTACTGCTCGGTCTCGGTGTGGTAATGTTGAGAAGGAAACGCTAACAGTTTTCTGATGGAGGTAAAACTAAAATGAAAAAAATAATTGTTATGATAATGCTTATTTTAGTTGGCAACGCCTTTGCTGACCCAAATCAACCCAATGCAGAGATAGAAGCCTTGCAGTTACAAATTAAGGACTTGAAATCTCAAATCACTCAGCTACAAACAGCCATAGAAATGCAAAAAGCTGAAAATAAGCGATTAAGGACTTTATGTTTGGATGCTGGTATTGATATAAAGCCTAAAAAACAAATAAAGCAATCCGCACAATCGAAATCAAATAGAGCTATTTTTGGTGTATATTTGGGTGAACCTCTCCGTTCACTTGAAAATCGCCATAAAATCCGCTACGTAAAAAATGTGGATGAATTTCTTAGTATGTATCATGTTTCTTGTGAACATGAGTCGATAGGGATACTCTCTACTGGCATTTACGATAATAAGGTTGTGGTAATTTATATCATCTTCAATGATTCATCAGAATCGAATTTGAATGCTATAAAGGATTTATGCGAAAAAAAATATGGTTCAAAATTGGAAAAGCAATTTGCGATTGACCCTACATATTTGTGTAATACAAAGATAGGTGAGCAAGATATCCAAATTAGATTAGAACTCGAAAAAGGGTTTCAAAAAAATACATTAAGCATAATGTACACCGATTTAGCATTACAGGAAAAATATGAAAAAGCATTGGAAGCAAAAAAAGCATCAAAAATCAGCAACCAACTATAAATTTGGGTAGCCAGTTAAGCAGAAAAAAAGTTAGTTAAGATATGTCTGAAAATTTCCAAAATCACAGGTTTTGAGAGAAAAACGCAAGTTATCCAGCTCCGTTTTTACTTTTCACTTCATTATGATTTGCTTCTTCAAGAGCTTTCTTCATTCTTATCAACTCCTCGGTAGGGACGTTCTTAAGCTCATTATTTCGTACCTTGTCCGTTCGTAAATCAGCCTCACCCCTTAATAACAGCTCTAACCTTATCATCTTATCCAGGTCAGATACTGGATTTTTACTGACCGTTCCGCCGGCCTGCATAAGCTCGATAACTTTGCCTTTGGCATATTTGACGAATTTCAGGTTATCCGAAAGGACTTTAGCTAAATTGTCATCCTGCTTTGCCTGCGCCTTCTGCTGAATACTTTTCAACCTGCTGTCCCAATCGTGCAGCCTTTTATATCGTCTAACTGTTGTCGGTGAAACTGAACACTTTCTCGACACATACTCAACAGACTGCCTCTCCACCCAAACCTTAAACATCTGGTCTATTTTCTGTTGTTGTAACCGCTTAGCCATATCATAAACTCCCATATCTGCTGTGTGAGCTTCAAACGCTGATATTATGTATATTATAGTGCAAGGTCAATAATTCGGCCAATACACGGCGATGACACCTGTTTACATCATCTTCCAAACATATCAGCATAACTTTTTCTGTCTTGGCCAGATTGGCAATTTCCACCAAGCCTTCCCGCCACTGACTTATTCTCTCGCCTTCTTTGCCACCAAGGGCTTTACCTCGCCATAAGTACCTGCAAGGCAGGCTTCGCATTAAGTTGTTTTTGTTGAAATCTTTATTCTTTCTGCTGTACGGAATGCTTCGAACATCTACCAAAACCGTAATGCCATACTCTTTAATGATATTGAGCACATCCTCCAGCGTTCTGAATTGATAGCCCATATTGTAAATGACCGGTTTGTCGATTTCTTCCTGCTTCGTTTTGCAACTCTCAGTCAGAGTCTTAATCGCCGCTTTGATATGTTCCGGCAGTTCCGGCCATACCGCTACGATTTCAGCAAGGTCAGAGGGTAGCTCTGAGGTGTCAATTTTGGCCTGTTTTTGAGATTTAGGTGTCAACTGGGGTGTCAACTGCTCTTTTGGGGTTTCACAAGTCTTTGTTTTATCAGGGGTTACATTTTCTAAGCTCTGGTTTTGTAAACCAGGGGTTGACGGTTCGAATCCGTCCGTTGGCTTTTTTGTGTTGTGTGCGGGGTATAACTTCCCGGAACGCCTTTTATACAATATTAGAAAACTATAGCTGCATAGCCGACGCTTTCGGCGCTTGTGGCTCCCATCTTCTCAGCCATAATCTTATTGCTGTTAGTATGGTCCAGCAGCAGGCCTTTGGTTTTTCCGAGTTTTTTTGCCGCAGCTACCGCCGCCGCCGCCGCTCCCGGCCCGCAGGCATTACAGTTTTCTGCGGCGCTTGTGAGCAGGGCCTGGGCATCGAGGTTCAAGGCCAAATCAATAAACTTTCTGTCGTTCACCTCGCTTGCCCAGCGTAAAGCCTGTTCACCTGTCCCCATCGGCACAAAACCGTAACGCGGGCCGTAATGGGTCAAATCGGTCGAGCCAATACAAACGATTTTTTTATGGCTGTCGGCGGCGATGATGTCACCTATCGCTTCGCCCAGTGATACCGCCTGTTTGTCCGGCGGAACCACAATCGGAAGAATCTTTGCGCCTGCAAAAAGATGCTGTATAAAGGGCACCTGCACCTCGATGCTGTGTTCGTTTCCGTGGGGCTGCGGGTCGCTGGTTGCCACTGCTGTACCCAGAACGGCATCGGCCAATTCTTCATCAACAGCAACCTCGCCCAGCGGCGTAATCCAGAGGCCCCTGTCATAAACAGCAGGCTCCGGGCCGAAGTAACTGTGGGCTGCACCGAAAATTACAAAGGTATTGACCTTTTCATGCTGCTGCTTAACCGCGGCAAAAACCAGTTCCGCTGTAAGTCCGCTGAAGGCCCAACCGGCGTGTGGGACAATTCCGGCTGCTATCGACTCGGGCAATGTATCGCTGGGCGTTATCTGCTCAAGGTACCCGCTGATTTCATCTATGCAGGAATCGTGCTGACCGGGATAAAACTGACCCGCTACGATAGGTTTTCTCGTTTGCATTTTCCCCACCTTCTGCTTGCATTTAAATATTTTGCCGTTATTATTACGACATAATTGTAACGCTTATATATTTTATCTGAAAGGCTGGAAAAAACAAATGTTATCTGAAAAAACACCAGTAGCGGTCGTGATGGGCTCCGACAGCGATATGCCTGTTATGCAAAGCTGTATCGATACTCTTGGCGATTTTGGGATTACGCCTGTGGTACGCATTATTTCAGCTCACCGCACACCACAGGTGGCCGCTGAATTCGCTGAAAACGCTGCAAAAAACGGTATAAAGGTAATTATTGCAGCAGCGGGTATGGCCGCTCACCTGGCTGGTGCAATGGCAGCAAAGACGACTCTGCCGGTTATCGGGGTCCCTTTAGCGGCCAAAGAAGGCGTCGGGGGGCTCGATGCGCTTCTGAGCACGGTACAGATGCCGCCGGGCGTGCCCGTGGCTACGGTAGCTATCGGAAAAGCTGGTGCAAAGAACGCCGCCGTCCTGGCTGTGCAAATTCTGGCCTTGTCCAACGGGAGTATGGCTGAAAAACTCGCCGAATTCAAAAAGGCACAGGAAAAAAAGGTAATCGAAAAAGACTCCGCCCTGCAGTAAACCCACCAGCTGCAAAAATCTATTTATTCAAAGCCACATCGAACACCCAGTCTTTTTGGTCAGGAGCTTCGAAATTTGCCCATTTGCCGCCCCGGATGGTTATACTTTTCGAGAAGCTGTTTTCTACATTTTGGGTTTTTTAGGGGCATCTACTTTTTTTCAAAAAAATCGTAAAAAAATGTAAGTTTTACTTGACATAAAGTAAAGAATACTTTACATTATGTACGATATGGTTTACATAAGAAAGTAAAATTGCGGCTGAAAAAGGAGATGGTACGATAAATTAGTTCTTTGGCAATTGAGTGATATTTTTCT
>CAZTKW010000309.1:0-4836 GCA_964614315.1 uncultured Pirellulales bacterium | reverse complement strand
TACAGGTTATCCGTGGCCGACGCCTGGATCATCGCCACCGCACTTAAGGAGGAGGAGCAGCTAGTGCATAAGGACCCTGAGCTTGAACAGGTGAAGGGAAGAGTCGACCTCTGTGCCCTTCCCTACAAGCATGGGTGAGGAATCATCGACCACTTCGGGTTTGGCGTCAAAGTAAGCTGGTAGGAACGCCGGAAACAGGCTCACAGCCGTCAGCTCTCAGTGATCAGCCATCAGCAATCAGCTTTCGTAGTGGTGCAGCTTGTGTGCAGCGTTTCGAAACAGTCAACCGGTTGAAGTATGAAAGGAGGAGCGTACCTCGAACTGCACTGGGATAAAAAACGCAATGAGATTCTATGAGGAGTTGACAAAGCCTTAACAAAGTGCTATTTTGAAAAAATTTGTCATTCCATGACGGAGGCAGAAGGAGTGAGAGCGCAGAGGTCCACAAAACGCTGTATAGGTAGTTTGGTGGTGGGGCTGTTGCTTCTGGGTGCCTCTTCCTGGAGCGGCGAAGATCACGGTCAACTCGCTCAACGATCCTGGAGACGGCGCCTGTGGTAGCACCGAGTGCACCCTGGGCGAGCAATGCCCGCGAGGATACGGCGATCGCGGCCCTGGTCGATCGATTCGCCGCGTTGATCGCGAAGGTTAGCGGCAAGGAACCGGTGCTGTAGCATTTTCATGCCTTCGTATCTGACTAGAGTGCTGTTCACGTGACGAGCGCTGGAGGTCTCGGGTTCTTGTTTGTCGAATGCGGACGCTTAGGGACTTCCCAGTACATCCCACAACTAAAGAAAGTGCTCTCTTCGCTTTTAAGGAATGAGATTACAATCAGATCTATAAATGTATTGACAATCACACTCGGAAGGTGTATAGTGAATTATTCACAGGATAAAGGCAAATCGTCCGTGAGGGCGAGACGCAAAGCTACGAGCCTCACTGAGGTAGTCGAGTTACCGAAGTGTAGTTAGGCTGGAGCTGTTTTTGTTGGGCTGGATCTGGGGACTGGTTTTGAGGCTACTGTGACAGCGAATGGCATCAGAGTCGGAGGTCGTTGATGCCGCAGTGCAAAGGGCGAACAGGTATGTAAGCGAAGGGGCCATCGGGTCCCTTTTTGTTTGTGTGAGTAACAAAGGAGAGCGAGGAGAATGCGAGTGGCTGGTGTTATTCACGAGTTCTTCAATCTTGATTCTATGGGTCAGCGGTCGAGATATTGGATCTTCTCCGTCTTGTTACTCTGTTTGGTTCTCACGGTTTCGGTTCCTGTCGCGCTTGCTTCGGATAGATTTGCCGAGCTTCGCATCACCCCATTGCAATTCCCCAGTGGTTGGGGGTATTACAAACCTGTAACGATCAACAATACTGGCAATTCCACCGCCCTAACAGATTACCAGATCAAGGTGACGGTGGACCATGTTTCTGGCAAGATGAATTCCAATTTCTCGGATCTTCGGTTTACCGACACCAATGGAAACCAGTTGAGTTATTGGGTGGAAAGCTATGTAGCGAGTACATCAGCAACGGTTTGGGCAAAGATTCCTTCTGTTCCGGCAGGTGGAACTGCAACAGTGCGTATGTATTATGGGAATCCAAGCGCTAGTGATGCTAGTGACTTTGATAACACATTTACGAAGGACTACGCGGATAGTGGCCTAGTGGCGTTATGGCATATGGATGAAGGAAGCAGTAGTACAGTACAGGATTCCTCTGGAACCGGTAATGCCGGAACACGGCTTGATGCAAATTCAGGAAATGCTGACGGCAACACTCCTTCGATCTGGCAGATGCAGGATGGTACCCAATGGGATGGAAGAAGCGGGGTAAGATTCTCAACAGGTTCGGCACTGGAGTTCGACGGCGTAGATGACTACGTTAGTATCCCCTTCTCCACCGTTTTCGATTTCGACAGCCAGGATTTCTCAATAGAAGCTTGGATCAACACTACAGATTGCTTTAGCCCAAGTGGAGATACAAGAATCATCAATTATGGAGGAACCGTATTTAATGACTATATACTCGTATGCGAAAATGATGGAAGAGTCGAGTTCGCTGTCTGCGGTGGAAGTGGGCTAGATGTTATTGCCCACAGCACAAGCACCGTAGATGACGGAAACTGGCATCATATCGTCGGCGTAAGGGACAATACGAATAACCAATTGCTAATCTACATCGACGGACAATTGGAGAATACAGTCATAGGAGGTAGCGGAGACCTCGCGCACAAACAAGCAAGCAGGCTGTTTGTGATTGGTCGCAAGGAACGTACTGTGGGGGGGGAACAGGTACACTCGTACTTCGAGGGGCAAATTGACGAAGTTACAGTCTATGGCAGGGCTCTGGGGGGTGGAGAGATCAGTGCACACTATGAAAGAAGGAGATACGCTGACCCAGAGCCGACAACTTCTGTAGGTCCCGAGGCTTCGGCGCAACACACCTTACAAGTAACCAAGGGAGGTACTGGGAACGGAACAGTAACCAGCAACCCAGCAGGGATCGACTGTGGGGAAACCTGCATAGCCTCTTATGCCAGCGGTACTCAGGTAACTCTTACGGCCACTCCAGACGCCAATTCGGTCTTTGCCGGTTGGAGTGGATGTGATTCGTCCTCAGGCAATCAATGTATCGTCACGATGAACTCCGGCAGAACCGTGACAGCTACTTTCACCGGCGGGTGCGTCTTTGAGGATTTCAGTCAGGACACTGGCGTCTGGACGGAATACGACCCTGACGGCAAGATCGAGCTGGATTTTACCAGCGATCACAAACTGGAGTTCAATAATTGGATCAGATATAACCCAGGATATGTATCTAGGCCCTACATTACACAAGATTTTGTGCTGGACTTCGATATTAGGATCACCGCCAGCGGAGGAAATGCAAAAATCATTGGCCCGGGTTTCTCAGACACCCTTGACACGATAGATAAGGTCCAAAATGGTATTCACGTTGTTTATTATGCAGGGTTCCCCACTGTCTCTCCTCGGCTCAGCATAAACACCCGCGTGAATGGCACTACGGAATGGTGTTGTAGTGGCAACCCTCCCCAGCCAAACCGCATCAACATAAGCACGAACGTCACGTACTACGTCCGTCTTGAGAAATCAAGTAGTACGCTCACGCTGAGTGTCTTTTCGGATGCGGCGCGGACAGCACACGTGGCTGGAAGCCCCAAGACTGTCACAACGGCACTTTCTGGAACGACGCTCAACTACTTCTACGCGGTGAATGGGTATACCACGTCGCCTGCCGGAAACTGGGAGTGGACAACAGGTTGGATTGACAATCTCAAAGCATGCGGCGGTACGGTGTCCCCTACAACCAGGACTTTGACTGTGGCAAAAGCAGGAACGGGTAACGGCACGGTAACCAGTGACCCACCGGGGATTAGCTGTGGATCGGATTGCACAGAAGACTATGACTACAACATACCGGTTACTCTCACAGCTACAGCAGACGCTAACTCCGGTTTTTGTGGCTGGAGCGGCGATTGCTCCGGCTCGAATCCCAGCACCACCATAACCATGGACGCCCCTAAGACCTGTACCGCGACTTTCAACATTGGTGTTGCGACCTCATACAGACCATCTGAACATGGGTTTGCTTTTGCCAACAGCAATATAAGCTTCCTGACATGGCACATTGAAGAACCAGCCTACGTGAGCTGGTGCATGGGGATGAGCATCACCTCTCAGCTATACTACCTTGCTAGTTTGGACGTGAACTCTCCACTAGGATGCAACCCTAGTGTAGATCCGAGTCAGTGCCCGCTCAATTCTGGACACTGCGCAACATATCCTGGCCCCCCGCTCACTTGCCCCGTATTCCAAGCGATCTTCTACTCCCACTTTGCTTTCAACGCGATAGCCCATCTCATAGATTGGAACGATGTGAATATAGACGCCGAGTACGAGCGCATCAAGACGTACGTTTCAGCAGGCGTTCCCACCGTAGTAGCCATGGGGCCAGCATCCAAGGAAGACCAAGGTCATGTTGTTGTCGCATGGAAAACTGTAGACTGCCCAAACGGTGATCGGCGCATATATGTCTATGACCCTAACTGGACAGCCAGCTGTGAAGGAACCAACGAGGTCTACATAGAGGTCGGAGAAAACGCATTCAAGTGCGGAATTTCGAAGCCAAAGTTCATAGCCTTTCTCCCAGGTTACGTCGTCACAGGATTTCCCACAGATCTTGCTGAGTTTGTGCTTCAGCAATTGGGACGAATAATTGCTTTCCAAGCGGTGGGTCTGTTAACAATCTGTCTTAGCCCGGTCGACCTGTCCATCACGGACCCCAATGGCCTAACTCTAAACAAGACCCTTACGGAGATTCCTGACTCCTACTACGTGGAAGGAGACCTGGATGGAGATGGAGATCCAGACGATCTCTTGGTTATCCCAGAACGCAAGATAGGCATCTACGTCATCAAAGTCGTTCCAGAGCCCGGCGCACACCCAACGGATACTTACACTTTACAGATCTGCCTAGGGGGAGAGTGTCTTGTTCTCGCTGACGATGTTTCCATAAGCAATATCCCGGAGGAAGGCTACTGGATTCTTTCGACGGATACAGGTCTTAAATTGATTCTAGCCAAGGGCGACGTCAACGGCGACGGCATGGTCGACCTGATGGATGTCCGGATGTGCCTTCAGATTGCCACGGAATTCCTCGCCGGCACAGCGCTGCAGCGAGACGCGGCCGACGTGGATGGGGACGGCGACGTTGACATGGACGACGCTGCCATCCTCTCTGAGTACATCCTTGGCATACGTGCGACACTGCCATGAAGTGAGGGTCAAAAGACAGAAGACCATAAGTAAGCGGTGAGGTTAGGCG
>CAZTKW010000308.1:0-4840 GCA_964614315.1 uncultured Pirellulales bacterium | reverse complement strand
TATCTTTGCCGGTGATAGCATCGGGCGGGGCCGGCACGCTGGAACATTTGTACGAGGTGATTGTGGAGGCGGGTGCGGACGCGGTCCTTGTGGCGTCAATAGCACACTTCGGTAAGTACACGATACAACAAATGAAAGAGTTTCTGGCTGAGCGTCAAATCCCAGTCAGGCTTTGAGGGGAAGATTATCGGTATTGTGGGGGGTGGAAATTTGCTCAGAATGGAGATTTTAGCCATCGTTTGAAAGTGGTGGTCAAAAACGGTCGATAGGAGGGTGAGTGCAATAACAAGCCGAAAACAAACCATAGAGCTACAAAGGTTTGGCGATGTTCGATAAATTGAAAAAAAGTGGGCTGGGTGTCGAAACGAAGATTTTTACAGTCAGGTGGTATCCGAGTTCGCGAAGCTGTGTTAATAAAGGTGGCAGGAAGGACCGATTTCAGCAGATGCCGCCTTTGATGGTCCGCAAGGCAGAGTGGCGGCGGTAAGCCCAGTTGAACAGAAAGCCATAGTTATCCATTTCCAAGAGGCATTTCCAATATTTTAATTGAGCCGGTCAATATATCTGAGGCCGATAAAACATCTTCGGACCGGCAAGCATCCACAGCATAGATAAAATCATTGAAGGTCGCAAGGCAATCGTTTAAGCTATACGCCAAAATTCGAAGCTCTATATTCGTAACGGCAGGAGCATGGGAACGAAAGAATCGTGAATCGAGCAGGAAAGAACGGAGAATTCGGTAAATGGTACAAGAAATAAGGCTGCCGCAGTTTGGTGAGACGATGGAGGAAGGAAGCGTTGTTAACTGCCTTGTTAAGGTCGGCGATGAAGTTAAAAAGGGGGAGATAATCTTCGAGATTGAGACAGACAAGGCAACGCTTGATATGGAGTCTCCGGCTGAGGGGTTTGTCAAAAAGATTCTTGTCGCGGCGGAGCAGATAGTTTCGGTGGGTGAGCCTTTGCTTATTTTAGGGGGACGGGACGAGGAAGTTCCGCAGAGCTTTATCGATTCAGTTAAAAAAGCCGGCTTTAGCCGCCCTGCCGCCGAAGGCGGCAGTTCAGTTTCTCCTGAGAATGGGGATGAACCAGCAACCATAGAAGTAGAGGCGGGCGGCAAATTTAAAGGAGCACCAGAAGGGGAAAAATCGGCAACGAAAGAAATCAAACTCGGGCAAACAATACCAATGAGCAGGGTTCAGAAGATAACGGCACAAAAAATGGTGCAATCAAAACGAGAAAAACCCTGCTTTTACCTGACGGTAAAAGTTGATGTTGCCGAGTTGATGAAGGTGCGCGAAAGACTGAACAGAACGAGTAAGGTGAAAATATCCTACCATGACTTTATCATGCGAGCGGTTGCAAAGGGGCTGGAGAAATTTCCGGTCATGACCGGTAAGCCGGCGGGGGATGCGATTGAACTGGCGGAGTCAATCGGTATCGGACTGGCTATTTCCGTTCCGGACGGGCTGGTCGCACCTATTGTCAAGGATGTGAACAAAAAGGGCTTAAGGCAAATCGCACGCGAGAATAAGGCACTGATTGAAAAGGCCCAAAATAACAAACTGGGATTCGACGACCTTGAAGGCGGCTGTATCACCATCAGCAACCTCGGCGCTTTGGGAGTAGAGAGTTTTATACCCATAGTAGTTCCGGGGCAATGCAGCATTTTAGGCATCGGGCAAATCAGGGATGTGTATGTCGGCGAGGGTGAGGATATAAGTGCGGGCAAGTTAATGAATATTACACTTTCTGCCGACCACAAAATCGTCAACGGAGCTTACGCAGCTCAGTTTCTCGACTGTGTTAGAAAACTACTGGAAGATGCCTCAACGTTCGAATAGTTTATAAGAGCAGAATTTTCAGCACGGGCGGCTATAGAAAGCGGGAGTTTAGAAATTCGATTTCTTTTTGTTTATCCCAGTAATCCACCGGCTGCAGAGGGGTTTGTTTTATATGAGGATAGAGAATTGCCTTGCCGTCAATCTTCGTATCTTTAATCATTTTTAGAACGTCAATCGCATTATCAAGGGAGCCGACAGCGGCAACATAATTGCCGGGGTCAATTTCTTCTTCGGCAATTGCTTTTAAGGTTGCAGTCATATCAGAAGGTTCTCCGCCGCTTGAGCCTACAACTTTGACTTCCTGATAGTGTACAGCGAGTGCGTCAAGCTCGAGGGTATGGCTTCCTCTGGGCAGGCCGCCAAAAAGATTTGCCACCCCGCCGGGGGCCAGGAGTTTTAAGGCATCCTGCTGAACCTGCCTGATACCAACAGCGAGAATGATATCATCGGCACCGGTGTTGTCAGATTCGGTCATTACAGCATCCCGGAGTTTATCCGGCAATACGCAAACAAGCTTACAGGTGGCGCGGCCAGCCTTTTGGCCGATATTTTTTATAACCCTGTCAAGTCTTTCCTGCTGGAGGTCGGAGACTATAAGCACTTTCGGAGAAAACCTAAGAGCCAACTCAGCGTGCATTCTGCCCATAGCGCCGGCTCCTATTACAACGGTTATTCCGCCAGGCAAAAGCCCCAATTTAGGTTTACGCTGGGCAGAGGTGCTTTGCTTGATAATATGATAGTTTCGCTGCTGAGCAGAATAAACACAGCTTACGGGTTCGGCCATAGAGACAGCAAAGTAAGGCATACTGTCATCTGGTAAAGGGAGAAGGCATTGTCCGGCTAAAACCTCCTGCTGTATGCAGATATATTGAGCCAAATGGCCTCCAAGCGTGTAGCCGACACCACATTTATTCATATCGCGGGCATCTTTATTATATCTTCGGCGATGAATGATAGGCTGAACATCAACTGCGGGCTGGATGGCATATCTTTGACCTATCCCATAGATATCTTTGAGGTTTTCACCGATTTTGACCAGTGTGACGGAACCTTCATCACCGAGAATAAGAGGCCATTTTTTCATATCCCAGCCGTTGATAAAGGGGTGTTTATCGGCCTGGGCAATCAACTTTAGAATACTTGTACAAACGCCGGCGGCATCGACACGGGCCAAAAGCTGGTCCGGGCCAACTTCGGGTACAGGGATCTGTTTTACCGCCAGATTCTCAAAACCGCTGCCGGAAGCCACCAATGCCTGCATAGTCTGGGGTATTGCAAAATCAAGGGAGTTACTGTAAAGGTCATATTTATCCATAGGCTTTTCCACTTTCAGTTAAAGCCGACAAACTTCTACATCGATTTGACTTTCAGCATCGGTCCAACTCATTGTTTCGGTTAATCTATATGCTCTTGCAGAGGCAACTTTTATTGCTTTTGTGAGCGCGGCGCCGATGTCTTGCGTATCGGTCAATCCGGTAAGAAAACCGGCCAGGAGGTAATCTCCGCATCCAATTGTGCTGAGGGGTTTTCGGTTTCGGTCTTTAATTTCGCCCTGAAAGGCAGATTCGGGAGTGATAACTACGGCGCCTTTGGCGGCCCTGCTGACAAGAATCATCCGAACTTTTTTGCATAGTTTTTGGCCTGCATTTACTATCGATGAGGGGTCATCTTCAATGGTCTGACCCAAAAGCTCAGATAATTCCTCGACATTGGGTTTGAGCAGGCAAATACCACCGGAGTTAACAATTTCCCTGAGAGGCTTTCCGGAAGTATCAATAACAATTTCAGCACCACTATCCCGCACGCCGGCTATGAGGGACAAACAATCATCCAGCAATTCGCCAGTGGGCAGCGAGCCTGCAAAAACAACTATGCTCTGTTGTGTGACAATGTCTTTGAGGTCTGCGGCAAGCTGTTTCAGGGATTGTTTTGAAGCCAGTTTACTTTCATCGCGGAGGTGTATCTCCCTGTGGGCTCTGGTATCAAATACGGTAATATTGCGCCTTGTTCTGCCGGGAGCCTTTGTAAACCTTATATCAATAAAATCCGTGATTTGCCCTGTGCTTTCGAGCATCTGCTGATAATCATCGAGCCCCCACAAGCCGGCTGCGGTATTTTTGACACCAAGCCAGGCTAATGCCCTTGATATATTAAAAGCCTTGCCAGCAGCGACCAACTGCTGAGATAATATTTTTTTATGCTCTCCCCACCGGAGACCATCAACCTGACATATAAGGTCCCATGCGGGACATATACCAACAGTTATAATATTTTTGGCTTCCATATTTTGCACAAGTCTTTAGTTGCCCGAGAGCGTCATTTCCAAAGCAGCTTTACGAAGGTATATGGCAATGAACTCACCACTAAATACCAATTTTAAATCATTCTATAATACATTCCAAGCTGCCATTCAAATTGCAAAATAAACTTTTTCCAATTGTCGGATCGACACCCTTTAATGCATTGCGGTCCGGAGGTATTCGGTGTGAACATTTGTTTTTTTTCGAACTGTCATTGCCGGCTCCTTTTTTTAAAGTTTGCCGCTAAAAGAATTTATAAAACACATTTTCACATTATACAACATTTTGTATGATACTCGTCAATTACAATTTCAGGTACTACCTTATGATGGGTGTATCACGTTTTTTAGGCATATTTTCACATTAAATTTTCCCAATGACACTAAGCAACGCATAACGCACCTCCATCATAGATTTAGCTCCAAGACGACTCCAACGCATCCCTGTACACTTCATACGGGCCTGAAGAACATTTTTATTTCTGCGGAAATAGAGCAGTTAGATTAAAAAAAGAGGGTTTTGTTTTTGTGCTGAAAATGGTGGTGGGTGGATTTTTGTCACCCTTGATTTTGGGCTAAAAATGGGGGTGGTTTTGTGTGGTGGGATTTTGGGCACCCTTATTTTTGAATCAAAAATGCGGTTGGGTGTTGAAAAAATGACAAAAAAACGCAAAAAAAGAGCGGGTTTTGAAAAGAAAAG
>CAZTKW010000307.1:4110-4847 GCA_964614315.1 uncultured Pirellulales bacterium | reverse complement strand
TGAATGGCGAGCACGTTGTCACCGGCCTGCAGGGTGCTGAGAAAGGCGGTAATATCGATGTTCTCGAAAATGACGGCTTGAGAATCGTTGTGAGTACTGGTGGCTCCGGAGTCCCACTCAGGCGAGCCCGGTGCATTCTCACTCCAGACTTCCGAGCCATTGATATGAGCGATAAAGCCGTCGTCGTACCGTATTCTCAGCGTCAGAGAATCGAAGTTTCCAGGGTCATTAATGGTAAACGGGATACGGATGTAACAGGTCTCATTTTCGTTGTACATTTCGCTTTCGACATCGTATGTGATATAATCCTGATAGCCTGAGCTCCTTTCATATCCAACCCCACCTGTTTTGCCGGGTATGATGGGCAGCCCATCGGTCCAGCCTGAATCGTCAAAGCCAGGTTCGTTCCAATCTGGCACAGGACCGGTTGGAACAAATACTTTCTTGGCTGCGTCTTCGGTTATGAGGGTTAGCTCGCTCGTGCCACCTTGATGAACCTCAACGGCCAGAACATTATCGCCCTCAACCAGATTCGCAGCAGATATACTAAACATTTCGTTTGTCGCGTTATCTACCACGCGCGAGGCGTTAGTCGAGTGAGTTATCGTCCCGCCCGGCATGCCGACCCGCTTGACCTCAATCCCGTTTAGGTAAATCACAGCTCCGTCATCGAGAAGCGTGTTCATCTCTAAAATAATTTCATCAGCGCTCGCCGGGTCAACATCCAGGTCGAAGTG
>CAZTKW010000307.1:0-4100 GCA_964614315.1 uncultured Pirellulales bacterium | reverse complement strand
TGCGGAAATAATAGGTGCTAAGTATCTCGTCATAACCAGACTCGAAATCTGTATTCTTCACCCACGGCGAGGGCGGCCAGGGCAGGCCCGTGGTTTCTCTGTACAGAATAGCATCCCCCGATGACCAGCCGGAATCGTTATAACCAAAATCTCGCCACGTCGTCCCGAAGTCGGTATTCGTTCTGTCATATTTCCAGGAATGGTCGTGGTCGACCAGAGTTACATCGAATTCTTCTACTACTGTTCCTACCGGACCGCCGGGGAAATTATAAACAATTCCATCTGTAAATTTGGTGCCGCCAAGGTCCAGTTGGCTCGGACCGATATTCTTTAATTCGATGAACTCATAATCTTCATCGTTATATCCACTGCCCGGGGCCGCGTCAGCCGGATGGTACATCATCTCGGTAATACGCAGATACCTCTGCTGGTCGGTTGGGTTACCGGCGTAAGTAACGGTGTCGTTCAGCACATCTTCGTCTGTGAACAGATTTAGTGTTTCGCCCCAGTTTGACAAATGCCCTCTGTAATTGCCCTGGATAAACAGCCCGTCACCGCCGTTCGGGTCTGTACCACGGGCCCGGGATGCGTTAACGTTTGGAGAAAGATACAAACTCTTGCCGGCTGGAATCACTGTGCCCGGCTTGAATGTATATTCAACACCGCCGCTAAGTTCCCAGTCGGAAATATCTATAGCAGTGCTTTCATTATTGACTAATTCGATGTATTCTTCTTCCTGGTTACCGGAGACTGGATTAAACTTGATGGTGCCGAAGGTTATGTTCGGACTCACCGGCTGCGCCGAAGGTATCACAGGCCCGCTGTAAGAGCGTGCTCGCCGAATCGCAAGATAATCATCTTTTAGAATGTCGGTTGCCTCGTGGATGTCCTGGATGGTTCCGTATGCGCTGCCCGAGCCGAATAACGGAACCCACCATTCGTTATAATCCAGGTCGGCATCGGTACCTATTAGTGCAATCAGTTCATCGATGCGGTTCTCGTATCTCAATTCACCGTAAGGCGTGCCCGCCGGCTGCAGAAGTTTGTCCATTACCGTCCGGATGCGGCGAAGATACATTTCCATTGCGTCGGAACTCTGCAATATCGCATTGCTGATTCTGTTTTCCTGGAAATGCCAGTCGGCCGTATGGTCCTGGAATCCGATGCAGTCGCTTAGTACCCCACCGCAGTTCCGACCGAATGAAAGGTCTTTGTCCCATGGCAGCATGCACCACTCGCCGGTGCCATCGGTATCGCGGTACACGTAGAAGTTCTTTGAACTCCAATCGTGATCGGAGGTTATAAACGTAACGGCTAAGTGGTTGACGATGTGCGGGATATTGAAATTATCGAAAATATAATTATTAAGGTCGTTGCCGCTAAGACCGTTCACTGCGTCTATCAGGTCCTGAACTTCGGTATAACCCAGTGGGTCGTCCAGACGGGTCCTCTTCGGAAGCTCACCGTGGTCGTTTGCTATGCCCACCAGGGGCTGCTCG
Organism: uncultured Pirellulales bacterium; assembly: GCA_964614315.1. GTDB lineage: Bacteria > Planctomycetota > Phycisphaerae > Sedimentisphaerales > Anaerobacaceae > CAZTKW01. Next base: position 2,601 of record CAZTKW010000307.1, on the reverse strand, counting down.
CCGCTGTGTGAGTCGTTTTGTTTGCCCTTCCACAACGCCCCGATACCATTTTCAACCAGACCGTTTCTTTGGAGATATTCCTCGTCCACCTGCTCGATGAAAAGCGTAACACTGAAGAATTCGCCGTTCAGATGCAGTCGCACCGGGAATGTTATGCAATAAGCAGAGCCGGCATCACGCAGAGATTCGTAAACAAGATTTTGACGGACGTAGGCCTTGTCCACATGAGTACTGTTAAGGTTGAACTCCTCCACACGTGCCTCGTCCGGGTCGAACCGGAAGTGATGGCCCCGGTTGAAATCGATCTTGTAGGACTTCTTGGGCCATCCTCGAGCACCCTCGCCGCGAACCCGTCCGAACACGTTGTCGTAAAACTCGCCGTCATAGTAAAAAGAAATGCGTGTTCCAGGACATGGAGTAGCAGTCCACGTTACTTTGTTAAGGGCATCTAAATCCTCGACAAACAAGTAATAAACGGGTAAATTACTGACGATAGTCGGGTCATAGATGACCGTGCCTAAGTATTCATCCGATTCATCCGGGTATGGGAACAAAGGCCACCGCGACTCGGTTCCTTCGCTGTCCTCGGCGGTAATATACCATCGTACCATCTCGGCCGGTGATGAAGCGCTGTCAGGAATACTGGCTCCATAGATATCGTCGCCGGCGTATTCGTCGCCGTGTGCGCCGTCATCATACATAGTGATACTGCTCGTGCCCCCGAACATTACCCGGTAATACAGTTTGACCGAGGACGCATTTACCGGATACATAGTATCGGTGATTTTTACTGTTATAATTATATCGTCATTATTCTCCGGCTCCGTAGGCGTATGAGAGGCATCTGATATCCTCGGGCCTAACTCGGTTGGCCCTGCGCCGTTTGTGGCCCAGGGTGTCGGACTCATGAAAAAGACCGGCTCTTCTACTCCATCGGCAAGACCGTATGATATGTCCGCAGACTGCTGTGGATATTGAGGCGAGTATTCAGTGGCGATACTCTCATCGGGACGCACCAGCGCAAGATATTCACCCATCCCACTGAGCTCGAAGTTGGTATGCAGCTCCGAGCCTGGCTCAGTACGGTCCTTGCCGGATGCAAAAACGACGAGAAACTCGCCGACCCCCATTTCAACCCCGTCCGGAAATTCCCACTTGTCAAGATTGCCGGCATTGTCCGTCAGCGCCCAGCCGTCGAGACTGACCGCTTCCGGCCCGGGATTATAAATCTCAATCCAGTCCGGATATTCCCCGTTTTCATCCGCTAAGATAGTATTGTTGGACGCCATAAACTCGCTGATTATCAGCGGGTCGCCTTTGTTGAGCCAGTTCCAGGCAAACCGGCTCAGGTCCGTCTCATCTACTACGTTGGAATTATCAAGGTCGGCGCAATTGGCATCCGAGCAGCCCCCGGCATCCCGCCACTGCTCGGCGAAGATGACAAAATCCCGAAAGTTAACCTGGCAGTCCTCGTTCAGGTCGCCATCGTAGCATCCCGCCCATACCGGACCTACCAGAAAAGATAATACCAATACGCCAACTGCAAAAAGATTACTTGTAGACCTGACTATTTTACGTTTCCTCCCAATAAATTGATGTTTCCAGCCGTTCAGAACGGCCCTGTTTTTACCATTTCAAAAGCACAAAACAATACTTTCTGGCCTTTGGGGCAATTTCGCTTATTATACCATATTTGCAGTAGCTAAGTCAATGCTCTTCAATCAATTATGTCCCCTGGCGAACTCCGGACGGCTGTTCGATTTTAATGTGCAGCTATTACGATGTGCGGGTATCGGGGTGATTTGTTACACTTTATTTTATCGGAATTTGTAAATTTTCGACAGCTCCAGTCAATTGCGAAAAAAAACGAAAACCCCACGCCAGCACTCTCATATAACCAATCACCTCACTAAAGAACTCCTGCACAAACTGTAAGTTATCTATGTGCGCTTAGTCACTTTAGATAATTTCTCCAACTTCAAAGTCTCACTTTTTATACGCATTTCAAAAGCTTTATAAACTCTCCTGATTTCACATTTGGGCACGAATGTGAAGAAAATGAGGTGAAATATTATTACTTTACTTTTTAGGAGAAATCAAAATGAAAGCAAAATCGTCAAATGTGAAATTTTCCCAAAAATATGAGCGTTTCGGTGAGATTATTAGGTATTTAACAATTGATGAACTTAATCAATTCTTTGACAGCATTGATAATTACTCTCACAAACTGATGTTTCAAGTGATTTATGAGTTGGGCTGCAGGGTTGGTGAATTCGTTAGAATCCAAGTCAAACATTTGAACTTTAGCAGGAACACAGTTTTCTTTCCTGCTGAAAACACAAAAACCAAGCATCCAAGGACAAGTTATCTACCAAAGGGCTTGATGAACGAGATTAAAAGTATGCTAAAGCAAAAAGGAATAATGACAAAGAGGGTAGGAAGAATTAGAAAGTCAGATGCTTATCTTTTTTACCCCGGTCAAAAATGGAATCAGCAATATTCAGAAAACAGAATTCGACAAATTTTCCAGCGATACATTGAACGTGCAAATTTGCAAAGGATTTATGCCGAGGATAGCAGTGGAAGAAATCTCAAAATGTT
>CAZTKW010000306.1:0-4850 GCA_964614315.1 uncultured Pirellulales bacterium | reverse complement strand
TCTAATGACGGTGTGTATGGCCCGGGCGGATACACCATATTGGGATACCGGCTGGAGTTACAGAAAGCAGGTAGCTGTAACCAACAATGTAGAAACAACCCTGTATGATTATTCAATGAAGATAAGCCTTGACACGGCTGGGTTAATCGCACAGGGCAAAATGCAAAGTGACTGCGGAGATATAAGGATTATCGAGAACAGCCAGGAAATTGGCTACGGGATCACAAACCCCAATTCTGTAAGTACCGAGATTTATTTTATTGCCAATGATTTGACTGACGGTAATAACGGCGATATCTATATCTACTATGGCAATCCTGATGCAAATAATGGCTTTGTGGAAAACTGGAAAGATGCTTTCTATATATGGCATGATGACTTTGACACCAATAGAGGCTGGGATAATTGCCCCGGAAATACACGGCATGGAACAGTGACCGTAGACGATGCCAATGGGTGGTTGTATGCTGCTTATGATCCATACAATGACTATCACGTTTGCCCCACAGACGGGAGCAGTTTTCCTATGTATGGGAGAGTAGGATTCAAAGCAGAAACAAGAATTATGGCAGAGAATGATTATTTGTGTCAAATTGCAGTTCTGTTGGGAGACAGTAACTCTACTGCACAGATACCCATAATTGATTTCAGGGTTGGGCACAACGATTACATAATTCTCTGGGATGACTTTGTTTCAAAGACTTTGGATGATGATGTCTGGTACGAAGCTACAGCGGTATATAACAGATTGACAGGAGAATGGTATGGAGAGTTTGCCGATGATGGGATTAGGTATGGGATAAGAGCACCTCAGGAAGGTGATGATTTTTCAACAATAGTACTTGATATTTGTAATGGAATTAACATGTATCTGGATTACCTTTACCTGAGGTATTTCATTGAGCCAGAGCCATGGTATAGTTTGGGTCCGGAAGAAAATGCCCTTAAAGTTGTTGTGCCCAATGGGGGGGAAAAGTTAATCGCAGGAAGCACATACTCTGTAAATTGGCGAATTGTTCCGGATATAGGGAATGTTGTGATAGAGTATTCCGGCGACAGCGGCCAGAATTGGAATATGATTGATCCAAATGTTGAAAATGATGGAACATATCAGTGGCTTGTGCCGGAAGTCAATTCACCGAATTGTCTTGTCCGTATTAGCGATGCCTGTGATGTTAATGTCTGTGATACAAGCGACGGTGAATTCATGATATTCAAGTGTCAGGTTCAATTTGAGGCTGACCTGAATGGTGATTGCCGTGTAGATTTTTATGATTTTGCTATTCTTGCTAATGAATGGCTTAAAGACGGGAATCCGTTTGGCTCTGGCTGTACAATGTGGTCAACAGATGAAAACACCATTGCCCTGTGGCATCTCAACGGTAACGGTGATGATGATAGTGGTAATGGTTGTCATTTGCAGGTGCATCCAACAAATCCTGATATTGTAACATGGAGCTATGCCAAGTATTGTTTTGGCGCTGTGATGGGTGAGGATGACTGGAGCGGTAGTTGTTTCAACTCCACCGGTGGGGCATTGACGGCCGATGGGAGCTGTGCCACCTATCCGGGCAGTGGTGACTGGACAGTGGAAGCGTGGGTGTGTTTCCCTTCAAATTCTGAAACTTATTACGCAGTTTCCCACTACAGCAAGCACTGGGCAGGCCATGACCCCTATGCATTGTATATAAGCAACGGTCAAGCAGGTTTCCTTATTGAAGATAGTTCAAACAACTCTATTTTCATCACTGGTGATATCTCAGGTTACGCAGGACAATGGGTTCACATAGCAGGTGTGTACCGGTACCAGCAGGACCTGGCAATCTATGTAAACGGAGCGAGAGTTGCATATGATACGACAACGCTGATTCCCGAGTATCTCCCGGGTTATGACGTTTTTGTTGGTGGCTGCTATTGCGGGACCAGCACTGGGCTAAAGGTAGACGAAGTGAGAATATCAGATACAGCCAGGTACGTAGATTAGCTTCAAACGTTTCGTGTTGAACAGAAATAGGGTATCTAACCTGTAAAAGGCTGCGAGATTACTGCTTGCGGCCTTTTTTATATTAATATTTTTCTGACTTTTTGAGACATTCTGCACACGTTTCCCCAAGCCATCTCTCAAAGTCAATCCCAGCCAGTATTTCCTCTTTTTCTTGCGGTGCTGCACTGACAAATTCACTGGTTAACTCGCCAACTTTTTTGTTGGCATTGTGTCCAATCGCTCGCAGCATCTGGTTTTTTAATTCAGTCATTATTTTGGTCAAACGCCTGACATTTATAAACTTTTTGGATTTTTCAACCTTGCAAGTCACTTGCTCCTGACCTTCAGGAACATTTTTCCTTTCTCTTTCAGGGCAAAAAGAAATTCCTGCTCAACAAATTCCGTGGGAGGCTTCTTGCCGCAATCTTCCAGGGTTTCCTTGTATAATTGTTCTAAGTCCAATTTTTGCATATTCATCAAGTCTCACTAAACGGTTGTCTTTTGCCGGCTTTAGACAACCCTGAAACACTGGTGGGCTTTTGTTTCTTATCCGTGCTGTTATATTCTTACATGCTTATATATAAACCTTGCTATTGTATTGCCGCATGAAAAGGACACCGTTAGAGATCAAAAAGAGAATAATAGCTATGCTCAAGGAGAAGCAAAGAAGCCTGAGACAGCTCGATATAAAGGTAAATTGTGGATATAGAACCGTAATCTGCCAATGTAAAGAATTGGAGTACCTGGGAATTGTCAGGATAATCAAACATCAAAAAAACCCCAAGACCGGCAGACCTTACAGTACGGCGGAGCTTACAGCGTATGGCAGGAGGATTAAGTAATCATTTTCCCGGTCCAAGTTACCTGATGTTTAATTTTCCCGGATAACTTTTGGTTATTTTTACCCCGATGTTCGAGTAAGGTTTTTATTCACCTTATTGATTTTACAGCCTGTGATGGTTTTTGAGCTATTAAATCATAATAGGGAGATCCTGCCTGTGTAAAAGGTCAAGCAGGTAAGTAAAAGGTATGACTTCTTATGCAGGAGCGGATTTTTCCGATCTATTCTGATTCAGTAGCTCCTATCACGTAGTAATAAAAAACGAAAGATTTTTATATTAAGTTGTGTTGCTACCAATACAGGATGAAAAATGTACAGGAACAACCGGCCAAAAACACCTGAAAGGACAGATCCTGAATATGTCATTTACTTTTATGAATCAGGGATGTCCCAACAGTACCAGCAGCGCCAGAGGGACTTAGTTGGCAAACTAAATTACGGCCCGCCTTTAATGCACGATTCTCCATCCGACCTTCTTACCAAAGACCACTGGCCTATACCTCAGACGGTTGAAGATGTAATCTATAGAGGCTATCTGGCAGTTCCCGAATCTGAGCCTGAAACAGCGGCCATCTCTGATAAGAAGGACACTTCAAGGCTGGCCCTCAATGATATAATCGACCAGGTAAAAGACCGGTACAGAATATACCAGCAGAACCTCAACGAGATTGAAGTATCCAAATGTTCGGCAATAAACAGCTTTTACTCTCATGAAGCCTATCACGGCCCGGTAGACAGCAAAATAGAATACTCTATGAATAAGAGGCTGGATAAACTGTACAACGAACAAAGAGAGGAGCGCGTAAACCTCTGGCGGGATGTGTCGAAATTAAGGCTGCAGCTGCCTGAAACTGCTCAGCAGTATTTAAGTGCCCACAGGAAGGTTTCAATCCTTGAGGGTGACTATAAGGAAGGTGATTTGAATTGATAACCAGGGCACAGGAATTATGCAGGAATCTGAAGCCCGTTTTGGGCAAAAAGATAGACAGGTTATGGTCTGCATACTTAGCAGAATCCGAATCTGAAGGCAAGGCCGATATCGAGCAGATACTTGAATTACTGGCAGCAAAGCATCTAAAACAAAACTATGAGGCTAACCGTTCACCATTTCCACCGCCACAAAAGAAATTTGCCCAATCCGGTGATATTGAACTGGGTATGATCTCTTATGCAGAAAGGTTAATGTATCCATTCTTTTTGAAAAGTGATCGTCTAAAAGAGCATATCCTGATAGCTGGCAGAAGCGGCTCGGGCAAGACAAATCTTGCCTTTGTGCTTATGCAAAATTTAATAGCTCACGGCATCAAGGTATTGGCATTCGACTGGAAGCGCAGCGACCGCAACCTGATGAAACTTCAAAAGGATATGAGGGTTTATACCATAGGCAGAGATATTGCGCCTTTTCGTTTTAATCCTTTAATTCCGCCTTCGGGTTGTGAGCCGGGTCTGTGGATAAAGCTTGTCGTTGATATTATTGCAGATGCATATTTCGGTGGAGAAGGGGTTATAAGTCTGTTGATTTCAGGACTTGATCATCTCTATCGACAGGCAGGTGTTTATGACGGCAATGTCACTAAATGGCCGACTATAGAACAGCTTCTGTGGTGGTTAAGAAAGGCCAAACTTAAGGGCAGAGCTGGCATGTGGCAGGCTTCTGCAGAAAGAATCCTTCTGGCCATGACATATGGAGAATTTGGAAAGGTTCTGAACACTCAGGACAATAGTCATATTGCTGAATTATTAGACCATAATGTGGTCCTGGAGATGGATGGGCTTGCCAGCAATTCAGACAGAACTGTGTTTTCTGAAAACTTAACTTCTTACTTATACCGCTATCGTCTGGCGCAGGGCCATCAGAAGAGATTAACCAATATGATTATCCTGGAAGAGGCGCATAATCTTTTGCATAAGAGGTCAGCAGAGACAAAAGAATCGGTACTTGAAACCTCGATTAGAATGATAAGGGAATATGGTTTAGGGTATGTTTTTATCGACCCGAGTGCTTGTTTATTAAGCAATGTGGCC
>CAZTKW010000305.1:0-4864 GCA_964614315.1 uncultured Pirellulales bacterium | reverse complement strand
GAACGCCTTGGCATTATATGCAGTGTTATACTCAAAGAGTTGGTTGGTTTGATGGGTAATCCCTCCGCCGTCCTTACTGCGTATATTGCCTCCCCCGTTAATGAGGTTATGGTGGAAATGGGTATTTGCGGTTCCTGTCTGAAAAGAATAGTTTTTGTTATTTTCAAAGGTATTATTATAGACGTGAAAAACAGCAACCGGGTTTTGGTTGGCGTGCTTATATTTAAGCCCGCAACCGGATATTCCGGAAGTAGGTTGGGTTTGATAAAACAAACAGTCGTGAACAATTACATCTCCCTGGTTTGGGTTAAATCCGTTAAAACATACCATACCGGAGCTGTTATCCGGGTGGCCCTGGGCTCCTGTACGGTCGTAATTGTCATAAAAAACACAGTCGTAAACTTCTACATACCCGGTATTACCGACTTCCAATCCGGTTATGTTATTATCATTTCTACCGTCGGTATCGTGAATTTCCATATCATGAACTGTTATGTGGTGTGAGTCTCCAAGGTCAAGTCCCCGGCTGTATGCATCCTTAATCTCAATACCCGAAATTTCCCAATAGCTGCAGCTCAGTATATCGATTCCTTTATTCGAACCCGAGCAATCTATTACAGGACTGTGACCGGGATAGGCCGCCATACGAAACCAGCTGCCGGAACTTCCGTTGTAAAATCTAAACCTGGCTATGCAGTTAGTGTATCCGCCACCGGCGTCAATACTGGTATTGTGAGTTCCATTCATAAGATAAATGGTCTCGCCAGGCTGGAGCTGCACCCATCCCGGCGGCCGGTAACTGGGTGAGTAGTAGTACTGTATATTTGCAAACGTCTCCCACGGATTGCCTAAGCTGCCGTCACCGGTACTGTCGCTGCCGCTTACCGGGTCGATATAATAATCGGTGGCAAACGCTGGTGCTGCAGCCATCCCAAGCAGCAATACAAAAGCCATTAAATAAATTGTTTTTCTCCAGGACATGATAAGCCTCCTTAAAAAGTGTTAATGATTTGAAATCCGCCATTCGCTCATCGTTTTAGCTCCGCTGCCAAACGAACATTTCGCTAATCTACAAAATACACAAACTCATTGCTGCAACTAAGTTACAGCACATACTGCCGTATATTGGAAGTTTCGAGGATACTCCTCCGAAATTTCGCACATTCGTATTGTAAGCTATATACTCCCCCCCCGCTTCTGTCAAGTATTTTTTTCGGATTTTTCAGAATAAAGCCTCGCGAACTGACATTTGGCGGGCAACTGGTGCGGTTTTTGGAAAAATCAGGTGAATCTGGAATCAGCATGTAAGGTGCTGCTTTAAGGCTGGGAAATGGGGGTTTTTTAGGAAGTTGGGGGTGTTTTTTCGCTTTTTTCTATAATTTTTTGGCCTGTGAGGGGAAAAAAGCGTATAATATCTTAAAAAGTATAATAATTTCGGCGGTATGCACGATGGGGTGGAATAAAACAACTCTAAATACCGTCTTTAATAAGGATTATGGTATTTTAAAAAACCATTTTTATTTGATAAGGCGTTATGGAGAAGGGCTTTATGTCTTTTAACTTTCGGCTGACAATAGTTTTTTGCCTGGCAGTTTGTTCGGCATTGATATTGGGGCTGTTCGGTGGGTGCAGCCGTGAGCAGTATAAGGCCGAAGCCGATAAAGAAGTGTATAATATTATCGACAGCAAATGGCAGGATGATTTCGGCAATAAGGCCAATTATACAATCAGCGATGCACCGGCAGAGGCAAACGACCTGCAGATAGAAAAAGCCATACCGACGGAGCCTGTAAGCCTTGCACAGGCGGTTGCTATTGCTACCGAATACAACCGAGATTACCAAGGTCAAAAAGAAAACCTTTACCTGTTGACACTTGATTTAACGCTGAGGCGACACCGGTACGCACCACAATGGTTCGGAACGATTGACGGCAGATATGCCAAGAGCACCGACGATTCAGGCAATGATTCGGAAGATACAAGTATCGGAAGCAGTGTAGGTTTTGACCAAACCCACTTATTATCCAACGGCGCTCTAATAACCACATCACTGGCAGTTAACTGGGTGCGTTTTCTTACCGGTGACCCGCGGACGTCGCTTGGGTCGGTTTTAAGCGCTACGGCTGCAGTTCCACTGCTTGGGGCCGGCGCCGGGAAAGTCGAATTAGAACAATTGACACAGGCTGAACGTGAAGTTCTTTACCGGATACGCTCATTTAACCGGTATCGTAAAACGTTTGTTGTTTCGATTATAAACGAGTATTACCGGGTTTTGCAGCAGAGAGACAGCGTGACGAATGCCAAGAATAACTATGAACGAACTGTAGAAAATCAAAATAGCCTTGAGATGAGGGCAGAAGCCGGCCGTATAGCAGGCTCAGCCGTGGACGAATCCCAGCAGAACGTGCTTAGGGCTGAGGACAGTTATGTGGCAGCGGTACAAAGGTATGAGCAACTGCTCGATGAATTCAAAATAATCCTGGCTTTGCCAACCGACGCTAATATAACGTTAGACCAAAATGAATTGACCGCGCTGGGAGAAATCAGGATGGAAGAATTCGATTATACTGCTAAAGCAGGGATTGAAACGGCACTGGTCAGTCGTCTGGACCTGGCCAACAGCAAAGACAGAATTGATGATTCGGTTCGTAAAGTTAAGCTTGCAGGCGAGGGTCTTGGGCCGGAACTGAACTTAATCGGCGGGGCCGACGTAGATTCAGGTGAAGGGACTGATTTTACCCGATTAGAGTTTCATAACGGTGATTATTTGGCGGGATTCGAGGCAGATTTGCCGCTTGATAGAAAAGCTGAGCGTAACGCTTACCGCGAGGCTCTGATAACATTAGAGCAGCGCCAGCGAGAATACGAGAATAGTGTGGACAGAGTCAAATTTGACGTTCGTCAGGCACATCGTAAACTGCAGGAGGCGAAAGACGCTTATAAGATTCGAAAAAACAGCCTTGATTTGGCCACAAAACGAGTAGAAACTAATAAATTACTGCTGGATGCAGGACGCGTAGAAGTGCGAATTGTGCTTGAGTCGCAGGACGCCCTGGTACAGTCACAAAACGAAGTTACGGCTGCTTTAGTTGACTATACAATTGCGAAACTGGTATTTTTCAGAGATACCGGTATTTTGCAGGTCCGGCCGGATGGTATGTGGGAGGAAAAAATACAATGACCAATAACGATAAAACCAAGAGGGAACAAGGTCGGGGGCCACTGAATTCCCTGTTCAGCAACAAACGGCTGTGGATAGTGTTCATCTTCGCTGCAGTGGCCCTAATTGTAGTGTGGCTCAAGGTGGTTCGGGGCGGAGACGAGTCAACGAGCAACCTTGCTTTGTTCGCTGTTAAACGAGGACCATTGACAATTAGCGTCCTCGAGTCGGGAACGATAAAGGCCAGAGAGCAGATAATCATAAAGAACGAGATCGAAGGCAGGACCTCTATCATCTGGCTCATCGACGAGGGAACACTTGTTAAGAAAGGCGACCTCCTGGTTGAACTGGATGCGAGTTCACTGGAAGATAATAAGATAGACCAGGAAATCCGTGTTCAGAATGCTGATGCAGCGCTGATTAACGCAACAGAGAGCCTTGCCGTGGTGAAGAACCAGTCTCTGAGTGATGTCGAGATTGCCGAGTTGACTCTTGAGTTCTCCAAGCAGGACCTGGAACAATATGAACAAGGACTATATCCCAATGAACAGACGGCCTCTAAAAACGCTATAACCCTTAGAGAAGAGGAACTTCAACGTGCCGAAGAGACTCTTACGTGGTCAAAGAAGCTTTCCGAGCAAAAATACATATCCAAAACTGAACTTCTGGCCGACGAACTGGCAGTGACCCGCAGTAAGAACAACCTTCAACTGGCAGAGAATGACCTAAATTTGCTGGAGAACTTCACCTATCATCGCAATATAGCGCAACTCCAAAGCGACGTCAGACAGGCAACAATGGCGCTGGAGCGGACACAGCGCAAGGCTAAAGCCAATGTTGCTCAGGCAGAGGGGGAATTGAAGGCCAGAGAGCTTGAATATAAGCGTCAGCATGACAGGCTTACGAAATTTAACGATCAAATATTGAAAGCCACAATATACGCCCCGGCGGACGGAATGGTGGTATATGCAACAAGCGCTCAAAGAGGCGGTTGGCGCAGGAGCCAAGAGCCGTTGGATGAAGGTGTCGAAGTTCGGGAACGGCAGGAACTGATACACCTTCCGACGGCGGAATCATCAATGGCTGAAGTGGATATCCATGAAGCGAGTCTTGAAAAGGTTCGAGTGGGGCTTCCTGCAATTATAACGGTTGATGCGCTTAAGGGCAAAAAGTTCTTTGGTCATGTCGGTCGCATTGCTCCATTGCCGGATGCGACGAGTATGTGGATGAACCCGGACCTGAAGGTTTACAACTCGGACGTGTATCTGGAAGGAACTGAATCATCTCTGCGAACCGGGATGAGCTGCAAGGTGGAGATAATAGTTGAGCAGTATGATGATGCGGTTTATGTACCGATGCAGGCGGTGTTGCGGGTTGGAGGAGAGCCTGCCGTCTATGTTGTCAAGGACGAGATTGTCGAGGAGCGGAAGGTCGAGCTTGGTTTGGACAATAGAAGAATGATTAGAATCGCCAGCGGTCTTGATGAGGGAGAAGTCGTCTGGCTGACGCCTCCACTGAAATCAGCAGCCCTTGAGCCCGGCTCACAGATGGCTGACAGCGAGTTATCCGACTCCACCGATACCTTGAAGCAGAGGATAACCGAAAGACTGGAAGAGGCTAATGGAACAGAGGTAAGCATCCCACCCGGTATGCCCTCGGAAAGTGCTGCAGAACCACAACGACAAGGACGAGAGCGGCGAATGG
>CAZTKW010000304.1:0-4869 GCA_964614315.1 uncultured Pirellulales bacterium | reverse complement strand
CCGCTATCGTCAGCAAGGGCTTCATAACCTTGATAAGGAGCATTCCACACGATGTGACTAATATCGCCGGTGTCAAGAAGCGTCGTTGTTGAGTTCGGCGGGCCCAAAACTGCCCAGTCTGCAGCGGAATAGGTCGGGCCATATAAACCAAGCTCCGCACCTGCATCTGCGCTTGCGCCGCTGATAACAAGGACGTAATCCGAACCTAACAGCAGCTCATCGCTAACCGGCGTGACCCCATCATCTTCGCGAAGCTCCATAGTTATCGTTGCCTTGACTGTAGAAGACAAACCAATAACCAACATCAAAATTAAAGTTAAACTTCTTTTTTCGTACCATCGCTGAGTATGGACAAAAGCATGTTTACATCTTTATCAAAATTGGCTTTAATTAATTTGTTGACCAATACCAACTGTTCCGGACTGGCCAGTTGTCCACTATGCTTGATGGTATTTGAATTCATCCTATCTTCCGGCGTGCCAATAAACTCCAGTGCATTCTTAATTGAATCCTGTTTTTGATAGAGCTTCTCATCAAGAAGCTCTTCAACACCATTAGATACCGGCTCACTTCCTGAATGAGCTCCATTTTTAATAAGGAATTCAACCACCTTTTGGTTTTTTTTCCTAGCAGCATAATCCAAAGGAGTGCTGCCTCGTGTATCCTTAGCGTTTACATCGGCACCTTTGTCTGTAAGAAGCTTCACTTTTTCCCCATTGCCCACATTAACAGCCAAATGTAAAGGGGTACGCCCATTTCTATCTCTGGTGTTCACATTACCACCACTTTCGATTAGCAGTTTGAGCAGGTTGCTGGGTTTGTTTCTAACCGCATAATGCAAAGGGGTCTGTCCAATTTTGTTTTGCCAATTCACATCTGCACCCTTAGCTATGAGAAATTTCACAACATCTTTACGCTCACTCCCAATAGCTTCATACAACGGGGTATTGTCAGATTTGTCTTTGGCGTTAACATCGAGACCTTTGGCTAGGAAAAGTTCTGCCAACCCTGTCAGACCTCTTTCAGCAGCAATGTGTAAAGGAGTTCTGTTTTTATTGTCACAGGCATTGATATCGGCACCTTTGGCTATTAGAAGCTCGGCAATTTTCTTAGCGTTACCCATCCCAAGTGAATGCAGAGGAGTAGAACCATCTTTGTTTTTAGCGTTAACATTAGCACCGTTATCAATGAAAAATAGCGCTAATTTTTCGTGGCCATAAGTAGCACACATGTGTAAAGGAGTCCCGGCAGCTTTGCTCACGACATTTATATCAGCACCTTTGGCGATAAGTAACTCTGCAACCTTTTGTTGTTTTAGGGCTTCTTGAATTTGTATACTTGCTGTCATGTGCAAAGGTTGAATGCCATCTCTACCTTGAGCCTTTATATCTGCTCCTTTACTAATCAATAATTCCGCCAAATCTATATTACCCCTCCAGGCGGCAAAATGCAGAGCAGTCCAGTTTTTTTCTCCTCTTGCATTTACATCAGCACCGTTGGCAATGAGAACCTCAGCCACATCTTTATTAGCAAGGATCAGAGGAGTTCCACCGTAAACATTTTCTTTCGCATTCATGTCAGCACCTTTTGAAATGAGCCATTCGGCTAGTTCTTTGCTCCGGACACTATGCAAAAGAGTTCGTCCTTCCTTGTCTTTAATATTCAAATTTGCTCCATTTGCGATAAGCTGTCGAACAATATCTATATGATCTTTGGACACGGCAATGTACAAAGGTGTCCTACCATTCTTATCAGCAGCATTTACATCAGCACCTTGTGCGATAAGAATTTCGACTATATCCTTATAACCATGACCGGTAGCATCATGCAAAGCAGTAGAGCCATCTTCAGCTTTAGTATTAACATCCAACCCCTTTGCAATAAGGAATTCAGCTATTTGTTTATCATCAACATAAAACAGGGCTGTTCGGCCTCTCTTGTCCTTAGCGGTTATATCAGCATCTTTTGCGATGAGGCTTTTTACTTTGGCAAAATCTCCTATATAGACAGCGGTGTGAAGGTTAGAAATAGTAGCGCCATTGGCGATAAGCAATTTAGCCATATCTTTTTCAGACCACTTGGCAACATCTAAAGGTGTTTCACCGTCAGCGTTCATAGCGTTGATATCAGCACCTTTTGCAATGAGCAGTTGGGCTACTTCCATACGACGAGTTAAAAGAACAGCCGTATGCAAAGGTGTCCAGCCTTTAAGCCTACGAGCATCTTCACTGATTTTTGCATTGACATTTGCACCGTTTGCGATGAGCAATTCGGCAACATTCCTATTCTTGGCCTCGTGCAAAGCAGTCTGGCCATCTTTGCCTATAGCATTTATATCAGCACCTTTGGCAATGAGAAATTGGACTATATCCTCATGCCCCCGTTTTGCAGCCAAACTTAAAGGTGGTTCGCCAATTATAGTTTGTGCATTAACATTGGCACCTTCCTCGATAAAGTTTTTTACCCTGCCCAGGTCTCCTTTCATAATAGCATCAGCCATATGTAGGTTTGCAATTGAATCCTGTTTTTGATAGAGTAGATTTTTATTTTCGCCATTGATAAGCAGCAGTTCAGCTATATCCCGGTAATCCTTTTTGTTTGCCCAGTGCAAAGGCGTATAGCCCCACTCATCGTTGGCGTTTACCAGGGCTCCATTGGTAAGAAGAAGCTCAACTACTTCCTTTTTGCCGGTTCTAACCGCAAAGTGTAGAGGAGTGTGACCTTTGTTGTGCTTTGCGTTTACATCTGCCCCGTTTTCAAGCAAAAGCCCAACTATTTCCTTATTACCATTCCATGCCATGGTATGAAGCAATGTCGAACCATCTTTTGTCCTTGCGTTGACATCAGCTCCTTTAGCAATGAGCAATTCAGCAACCGCCTTATTCTTCACAAAATGCAGAGGTGCACGTCCAATTTCATCTTTAGCATTTATATCAGCACCTTCTTCAATAAGTTTCTTGACTTCGTCAATATCACCATCAGCAATGGCTGTTTGCAACTTTTCTTTTTTGCTTTCCACTTCCCCAATCTGCACACCAGTATCTTGCAGCATTTTATAGTGGATATTAACGCCTTTTGGGCTTTCGCTAAATCCAGTGATCTGTAGTATGCCAATTCCTTCTTCACGGGTTTTGAATATATACGTAGCAGGTAATTGGCCTTGAGCGGTCATATAGGCTGGTCTGCCAGGCTTGCCTTTTCCCCATAGGTCCATTGTGGCAAGTGCGTGTGCCGGAGTTTCCTCCCACCAAGAGCTATTTGATGGTGAAAAAATCATTCCGTCGCACATCAATCCCTTTACAGTGGCCCTTGTTGCTCCGCTGGCGTCGACTCCTGTTTTTTCGATCCATCGCTGCCAATCGTCGTCAGAGAGTTGTTGCCAGTTTTCCGGACGCGGAAATAACCTGCCAGTGTCAAAATCAATATTAGAATTCTTACCAACAGCTACATTATCATTGATTGTTATCTCAATAACAGGGTCAAAACCAGGCTGTTGGCCTCGGGGTTTCGGGGTAACAACAGGCATGCCTTTTTCAAGTGCCCCAATTACTTTTGCCACTTCAGCTTCCGTGAAATCTCCGGTAATTATTCCTTTTCCCCTGATTGCTGAGTTAATCTGAGGCGCAGAATAAATCTTGCCATCGATAATAATTGCCAGCCGAGTATTAATGTTACTGCTTGTAAATTGATAGAAAAGATAGTCGCTTTTTTCGTCAAATTCAAAACCAATACCAGGCCTTCCCATCTGGTCTTGCTTTGGATAAACTTTTTGCAGCCCCCAGGTTCCGTCCGCCAACATCATTTTGTTTTTGAGGTTTGCAGCAAGAACATAGCTCTTTTCACCAATTGTTTCTATCACCAACAGGGGAAACTTTGCCGGCTCGTACTTTTCTACTTCTAACCAGATATACTCATCACCTCGTCTACGTCCGTCATCAGGCCCATTTTCCAGAATATCTTTTCTGTATTCCATTTCATTTTCGAGGCGTAGCGGACTGGGTGCTCTGCTCGAAAGCACGCTATCCGGCAGAATCCTGAATTCCAACTTGCTGCCCTGAGTCTCTTCTTCACTTGCTCCACTGATAGCCGCATTTATACCCTCCTGTATAGTGGCATAATCATATCCACCGCCCGGCCCCCCGGGACCTACAGTAATCGTATCAGCCGGCGCCGTCCCAGCCAAAAACAAAAATACCACCACCGCCAATACCCCGTTTTTGAAATTTCTCATACTCTCCATTTTCAATCTCCTCAAAAAGAACCATGCTTTTTCATCAAAAAACACGTCTTTGGGGGAAAAGCCCTCGCAGCATATCTAAAATGCACATCTCGCAGGCTGCTCCTCTATTTCATTATCAGCCTATTACACGCATTTTCGGCAGAATTGTCAAGCTTTTTATAAGACCTTAACGTTCCTTTTATCAATATTCTATTTTCCCCAGCCGTAATCAACCGTGTAAATACCCGCAACACACCTTATCAACTCAGACTCTTTTTTCCAAAACAATGCGCAATTATCCGTATATATAGTGCCATTAACCCCCCAAAACGTAACGGCCCTTTTTCAAAAATTCTGAATTTCCCTCAAAATCCCCCGAAATACCACCCCACACCTCGCCAACCGCGAGGAAACCTCCACCGGCAACCACCCGGCCGAAATCCCCCACCAGCCACAGCAGCCAACGCCCGCCACAGCCGGCCGCCACCACCTACAACCCCCCAACCACCAGCCCCCACCATCATCCAGCAACACCACACCCCCCCGACTTCAATCCCCACTCCATCCCAAAGACTTTCCTTCCTACCTCTGCCGCCGATATCTTATATCAAATATATCCTATATCTTATCTGTACCAATATTCCACTTTC
>CAZTKW010000303.1:0-4873 GCA_964614315.1 uncultured Pirellulales bacterium | reverse complement strand
GCAATGTGCGGAATTGACATTGATTTGCTTTTAGCCGGAGCGGCAGATATGGACACCAGGGTCAGTAACGAAGATTTTTACAAAAACCCTGCCGCCCTCAACGCCGCCATAAACTACCACTTTTACAATAACGGCAGGAAAATCTCAGTCATGATGCCATATAGTTTTGCCTTGAAGGATTTGGCAGACTGGTATCGCCAGCTATGGGCTGAAAGCCTCGGCAAAGCAAAAGCCCTTGATGGCAGCCAACTCCATATCGGCCCGACACCCGTCAGGGCTCTCGGTACGACCGACCAGCACAGCCAGGTGCAGTTATATCGCGAAGGCCCTGACGATAAATTATTCACTTTTCTGCAGGTCGAAAACTTTGATACAAATCTTAAGACAGGCCCTGTCCCTGATAATGCCCCTGAACTTGGCTTTCTGGCCAATACCCCTCTGAGCAGCCTGCTTAACAGCGAAAAAATCGCTACCGAATACGCCCTTTTGCAGGACAAACGTCCCTGCCTGACGGTTCTTTTTGAGAGCGTTAACCCTTACACCGTCGGCCAGTTTATTTACTTTTATGAGGTTACAACCTCTTTCGCCGGCGCCTTATTCGGCATCGATACTTATAATCAGCCTGCCGTTGAATTAGGCAAAGAAGCGACTTTTGCACTCATGGGCAAAAAAGGCGCCTACAAAAAATCTCTCACATACGAAGAATTTGCAAAGCAAATTCGCTCTTTAACTGAAGTTGACGCAGACTTTCTGGCCTGATATACTTTCACCTACAGGCTTTTTAGTCGATAGAAGAGGTTCATAATGGATTATGCAATAGTAATGGCCGGTGGCACGGGAAAGAGATTATGGCCATTGAGCCGCAGGAAACGCCCAAAGCAGGTCCTAAAATTGCTTGACGGCCATACCCTTCTCCGACGTTGTTTCGAGCGTCTTATACCCATATTCGATTTGAGAAATATAATCATCCTCACAAATGCTGGCTATGCCGACCTTGTCCGTGAAAATCTCCCCGAGTTGCCGTTCAATAACGTCATTGCCGAGCCCGCCGTTCGCGACACCTCCGGCGCAATAGGCTTAGCTGCAACCATACTGACCAAATTCGACCCCGACGCCGCAATGGCCGTTGTCACCGCCGACCAGTTGATTGAGCCCGCCGAAATCTTCCAGCAGGCACTCAAAGACGCCCTCACATTTGTCGCTGCCAATCCGAATGCTATGATTACCTTCGGCATTAAGCCGGCCTTTCCCAGCACCCAGCTCGGCTATATAAAATGTATCGAACCCTGCGAAAAAACCGGCTGCAAAAATAAAGTCTATACCGTCGAGGCGTTCAAAGAAAAACCGGACCAAACCTCCGCCCAAAAATACCTCGAAGCCGAAAACTACTTTTGGAATTCCGGCATGTTCGTATGGAAAGCAAAAACAATCCTGGAAAATCTGGCAAAATTCCTCCCCGAATCTGTTGAGCCCCTTCGCAGAATTCGAAACAACTGGGACGGCCCCAATCAGCAAAAGTCGCTCCAGGAATGGTTCTTGAAACTACCCAAAATCAGCATAGATTACGCCGTCATGGAAAAGGCCGACGACGTTTATGCCCTAAAGCTCGATTGCCGCTGGCTCGATATGGGAGCTTTTACTGCTCTGGCCGATTTTGTAAGTTCCGATAAAGACAATAACATTGTCGTCGCAGGTCACAGCCGCCTTCTTGACTGCAAAAATAACATCATAGTTACCGAAGACCAGGACCATTTAATCGCCGCTATTGGCATGGAGAATATCGTAGTTGCCCACAGCCCCGATGCCACTTTTGTTTGTCATAAAAACCAGGCACAGAGACTAAAGGAACTGCTCGAATTGATTGAGAAAGACACCGGAGAAAAATTCCTGTGACGAAACACTAAGGCACTTAGTTTTGTATAGGTGCTGTAAATAATGAGATATTTAGCAATAGATTATGGCACTAAGCACACCGGCCTCGCTGTCTGCGACCGTAATGAAACTATCGCCTCGCCTCTGGCGGTTATCGATGGTTCGAAGTCCTTACTTGAAAAAATCGTCGATATAGCTATAGCCGAAAATATCGAAGCTATCGTTATTGGCCTGCCTCTGAATATGGACAACTCCCACGGCCCGCAGGCAAAACTTGTTTTCCAGTTTGCCGAACAGCTAAAACTCCTAATCGATGTCCCCATACACTTTCAGGATGAAAGGCTAAGCTCCTTCGCCGCCGAACAAAAAATGGCATCCGCCGATTATGAAAAAAAGAAAAAGAAAAAAAGGCTCGATGCCGTCGCTGCCGCAGACATATTAGAGGCCTTCCTTGAACAGAAAAACTCCTCGTAATCAGAAAGATTGACAAATATGAAAAAACTTCTTCGTTGGTATTTCAAAAGCTCTTTAATCTTGCGGATTATCGTTTGCTTCGCCGCCGGCTCGGCTATAGGCGGCACTTTATGGTACATTTCCAACACCACCGCCTTCTCGCCCGCCGATGTCTTGATGCCGTACATTTCTCCTTTCGGAACTGTCTTCGTCCACATGCTCAAAATGATAGTCGTCCCCATTATCTTTTTTTCACTCGTTGTCGGTGCTGCCAGCCTGCCGGTCGCCAAGTTCGGCCGTATCGGCCTAAAGACCATCTTCTGGTATCTGGCCTGTTCACTTCTCGCTGCCGTAGTCGGCACCTCTCTTGCGCTGCTCCTAAACCCCGGCTCTGGCACCGGCCTCGACCAGTGGCAGGATATGGCAGGCGACACCGCTTTCCAGGCCGAAGGCATGCCCGAAACTACCGGAGCCGCAGGCACTCTCTCACAACTGCTCTTTAACCTCTTCAAAAATCCCTTTGAGGCCCTCGCCACCGGCAATTTCCTCCCGATTATTGTCTTTTCCGTAATGTTCGGCCTCGCAATACGCATATCTATTGAAGCCGCCCCCGGCCAAAAAAAAGTCGCTCGCCTCGAAATGCTCGAAGATTTCCTCAAGGCCTGTCGCGACGCAATGTTCAAAGTCGTCGACTGGATTCTCGAATATTCCCCCATCGGCGTCCTCGCCCTCACAATAATGAACTTTGGTCTCTACGGCCCAAAAATCGTCGGCCCTTATGTCAGTGTAACATTAGGAGTTGTCTTCGGAATAATCCTAATGGTCTTTTTGGTTTACCCGGCCTTGCTCTTCGCCGTTACCCGCCGCAATCCCTTCCGCATACTAAAGCGCATCGACGAAGCCATGATTATGGCATTTATCACCCGCAGCAGCGCCGCCACCCTCCCCGTTTCCATAAAGACAGCCGAAGAGCAGTTAAAAGTCCGCAGCGAACTGGCCAGCTTTTCCCTCCCCCTCGGCGCAACTATCAACATGGATGGTGTCTGCGTTCATTTGCCGATGTTTGCCGTTTTGGCCGCCAACATTTTCGGCATTGACCTGACCCCTTCCCGGCTGATTATTCTCGTCATCACAACCGTATTGGCCTCCATTGGTGCCGGCGGCGTTCCCGGCGGTAGTTTAATGCTCCTCTTTATCATTTTGGAGACTATGGGCCTCACCGCTAATCAGGTATCTGTCATTGTCGCCTTGGCTTTGGGTATAAATCCCATCCTTGATATGTTTGAGACTATGAACAACGTTACAGGCGACCTCGTCTGCACCTACGCCGTCGCCCACAACGAGGGCCTCATTGAACCAAACTCCTAACCACGAAAACGCACTTGCCGTCAAAAACAATTTCTGTCTTTCCGCCGCCTGTGCCCCTGTACCTCAGGTATTAGGTACCTGCGACCCCCACTATTAGACGCCACACGCCCGCTCTCACAGCCACTTTAAGGCCCTACAATCCACGAACTTCTTCCTTGATGCTGAGAGGGCAAGCCACATTCTTTTTATGCGTATCGCTTACTATAACAGGCCGATATTTGAGACGCCTGCCTATTTTGTAAGAATATTAGATTTGGTATAATAAAGCAAAATAAAAGTGGGTGTGATGGTGCCAGAGGGGGTAGTATCGACCCCTAAGAAACTCTCTGCTCTGTTTTCATAAGGCATGCCTTCTTCTTAACCAGCCGACAAGGCATGTTCCCAAGCTCCCCAGCATTATAGCCCCAGGTGCCGGGATATAAGAAACCTTAACTAACTGAGATTGTGCGTCCCCTGAATATACTCCTTCAGAATAATTCTTCCACAGATTCAAAACCCTCACCTGCTCATAGCCGCTATAGTTATTCTCCAACAAGCCGTCCAAAAGGCTCACGGCCAGTCCTTCCTCAGAATCCCAGATTGTCTGCTGAATATCATTTGAGGAGGTGCCGTTCAAAGCCCCATTGAGAAAAGCGGCATAAATTTTCTTAGTAGTATCATTCAACGCATCACTGCTTCCACCATACATGACGATATCGTCAATAGTGGCGTAATAGTTACTATTCAGACCGTAATACTTATCCTCTTCCACGCAAAATGTTTGAAAGTCGTCAAAAATACCGTATGCCTGCCATTCGTCATAGCCTCCACTCAGATGAACAGTATACGGGGACGATGGAAAAGGGACTCCAGGTTCTATAGTCAGAAACGTGGTCATCGCAGCCATTAGCGGCGTGCTTAGGATAACAATTAGGACCACACAAAATACGGCTCTTTTCATGTCTTCCACTCCATAAGAAAGATACTCTTATTTTCTTTGTTATTGACCGAATTGACTTGTAATCTACAGAAATGCTAATGTAGCAAAAATAGTCTCACATGTCCATTAAAAAAGCTGTTTAACATCGAAAAACAAGGCTGTTTTTATGAAAAACAGACGCCTCTGGTAAAGTTCTAACGATTGTATAAGATATAGTGGTTGCTGAAATATATTTCCCATGAAAGACGTAAACAGTTGGGA
>CAZTKW010000302.1:0-4883 GCA_964614315.1 uncultured Pirellulales bacterium | reverse complement strand
AGGGAGTTGAAGCCGGGAAGAATCCATATTGCCGAATTTGGTGAAAATATCATATTGAAAATGGCAGATTATCTTTATTGGAAGCCACCGAATGAGATTCAAGAAGATGTAGAAGAAGACGCTTTGATTAGGCAACTAAAAAATGCTTTGTTGTCAGCAGTAGGAAAGCGATGCAACGTGACTAAAGTTGGAGTGCTATTGAGCGGAGGCCTTGATTCTAGGTTAGTATTGGCTGCGATTCCAATGGAAGTTGAAGGTATCTGTCTAACTTATGCAAATAATCCAAATCGTGAGACTCGCACCGCAAGTCGAGTCGCTAAATGTTACGACCGTACTTGGTTGCCCTTGTATAGAGATTCTGAATTCCTTGCAAACGGTGTCGTTGATACTGTATCTCTTATGGGATGTGAGTTTGATTGGTACGATTCTCATAACAGAGGTTTTGCTTTGGAAATCGAAAAACAAAATGTAGAATGTCTTTTGACTGGTTTTTTATTCGACATGTATTTGAAAGGATTATATGCGAAGGATTGGATCAAAGTCAAGCGTCTGTTTGGTGTTTTACCACCTGTTTACCATAAAGTACAATCATATCATATTGACGGTATGACAGATTTCTGGAAGCAACACATTTTCAATGAAATTATTGAGGGGGTAACAATCCGTAAAGAGGAATTCTATGCCGGAAATCTTAACTGTAATCGTAGCAGTTTTGCTGAATGGATGACTTTATACCCTTTTTCCCAGGACCCAATGGCATATTGGGCAGCAGATCGTAGGATCTTACCTATACGTCTGATTGTAGCAGATAGGCAGTTGTTGGATATTGCCTTCAGGTGTCCACTCAAACTCAAGTTGGGACGAACTATATTAGAAAGAGTAACAAAAGAGATTTGTGCTAGGAGCCTGAGCATTCCCAACGCCAATGACGGTGTTAAGATAGGTAGTGGTCATTGGTCACGTCTGGCACAACGAGCTGTTCGGAAACTGCAGGATAGGACAACCCAGATCTTGGGGAAGCTAGGCATGGAACAAAAGATTCAGCATTCATGGCATGATTATACCAAGTACTGGCGCGAGAGTGAGAAATTGTGCCAGTTAATTCGCGAATACGGCACAAATCTTGAGCAGTTTGATGGAGTATTATTTAAGGGAAGCAGCCGTGATTTGCTGGAATGCAAAGATGTTATTGAATGGCAGTATGGATTCCGTCTTTTGCAACTTTCCGCTTGGCTGGGTATTATAAAAGAATACAGAGATGTATTGA
Source organism: uncultured Pirellulales bacterium (assembly GCA_964614315.1). Taxonomy (GTDB): domain Bacteria; phylum Planctomycetota; class Phycisphaerae; order Sedimentisphaerales; family Anaerobacaceae; genus CAZTKW01. Next base: position 3,616 of record CAZTKW010000302.1, on the reverse strand, counting down.
ATGGTAGGTTACAATGAACGGAAACACCCACAAGATGTATAAATCCCAGGTAACGATGGATATATACGTGAAGAATGCTTTTCACCCGCTCCGCATCGAGAGTATTACAGAACAATTAAGGCAGATTTGTTATAGTGGCTATACAACTATCCTCGAGATAGGCGTGGGAAAAGGTTTCTTGAAACATTGCTTCAAATTATTTCCTCAGATTTCACTTAAAACGATAGATATAAATAAGGATTTGCACCCCGACTATATTGGAACAGTCACAAATATGCCCTTTGAAGACAATCAGTTCGAGGTTGTTTTGTGTGCACAGGTACTCGAACATTTGCCTTTTACTGATTTTCTGACGGCATTGAGTGAAATCAGGCGCGTGGCTCGGCACAAGGTAATAATCTCGTTGCCAGATAGAAGGCGTCACTTCGGATTTGCAGTTTGTGTTGCACGTTTTGGCTGGTTCAAGTTCGAATGGAACCCTGCAAGAAGACGGTACGCGAGACAGCAATTTGAATTCAACGGTGAACATTATTGGGAAATAGGTTGCAAGGGCTCGCTAGGGAAAGATGTCGTCAAGAATATAAAGGAGGCTGGTTTTAGGATTGAAAAGCAATATCGTCTTTGGAAACACTCTTGGCATTGTTTTTTTATTCTAAGGCCATAAATACAGTATTCCCTCAGTTATAAACGTATGACTATAGATTTAGTTTTCATAACCTATAATCGATTGGACTATACAAAACTGGCTTTATCTTCGGTTTTAGCGGATCCAAACAAAGAGTTTTCATTAACTATTTGGGATAATGCCTCAACTGATGGTACTGCTGAATATCTCAAGAGTGAAGTAAGTGATCCGCGGATTTCAGATATAGTGCTTTATGAGAAAAACATCGGCCAGACGGCTGCTGTGAACAAGATTTGGGCCAACTCCAAGGCGGAACTATTGGGAAAACTTGACAATGACTGCATAGTTACCCCCGGGTGGACGAGTACTCTGGCTCAGGCTCATAAAGATATTCCGAATCTTGGTGTTGTCGCCTGCTGGCATTTTTTTCCTGAGGATTTTGATTATCAAAAGGCAGAGCATAAGATACAGAGATTTGGAAAACACCGAATCTTTAGACATCCATGGACTTGTGGTACAGGTTTATTAATAAAGAATGAGACTTATAGAAAATTTGGACCCATTCGGGATCGAATGACTACAAGGTACTGGTTAAATATGGCATCGGCAGGATTTATAAATGGCTTTTATTACCCTTTGATTTATCAGGAACATATGGATGATCCAATGAGCCGATATTGCCGGATTAATACTGATGAGGGAATCAGGAAGTATGCTGACATTTCCGTTGGTTTGAAGGTTCGCGGATTTAAGACTTACGCCGATACTGTTAAATGGCGAGAGTTGATAATTCGGAACTTACTAGAAGATCCTTTTGAGGCAAAGTATTACCTAGGATGGCGCAGAAAACTACGTGCCTTGAAAGGAAGAGTCTGCATGTTTCTGAAAAATCGGGATAGGGATTTTAGTTAGAAAGGCAAGTATGAACAAGCCTCTGGTGTCAGTTATTATGCCGGTTTACAATGCTGGTAAATATCTATATCCTTCTTTGCAGAGTATCCTATCTCAGACTTATAGAAATATCGAAATATTAATTGTAGATGACGGTAGTACTGATGGTTGTATCGACACAATCGCCGACATTAAAGATTCTCGCATTAGGATTATTACTCAGCGAAATTTTGGTCGTTCCTCAGCTATGAATCGTGGATTAGATGAATTGTCAGGTGATTTCTATATTGCTCAAGATGCCGATGACATTAGCCATCCCTATCGTATTGAGCGTCAGATTCAGTGCTTATTGAAAGATATCGATTTGGCTGCTGTGTTTGCAGGCCATGATCTTATTATCAACGAGCGGCATATGGCTCCCCGATTCGCTTCGAAGAATGTTCAAGACTGCCGTGCTGACATTGAAGGCTTCCGTATGCCGGGTATTGGTGCCACAGCAATGTATAGGGTAGCAATGGTTTCGAGCATACGCTTCGAAACTGCTTTAAAAGTCGCAGAAGATTTGGACTATATACTCAGGATTGGTGAACACTATCCAATGACCGTGTTGGGTGATTGTCTTTATTCCTATAGGATTCATGGTAGAGCTGCTACAAAACAGGATCCGATTCTTAATCGAGAGATGGAGTATACCGTTTATGTTCGAGCCTGTCGTAGGCGCGGGATTGAGATAGTAGGGTCTAATCCGTCGATGTTATGTTCGTATGTGAAACAGGAACACAGAATTAAAACCATAGGCGTTGTCCCCCATTTTATTGAGAGCGTATTGGATTTGCGGCAATCTGGTCAATACAAAAGGGCACTGAAGACGGCCTTGGATTGCGGGCGAATGTATCCATATGACTTTCTTTTTTGGAAGCCGTTGGCTTATTTTATAGTGCCGATAGTATTGATAAGATTGTATAGAAATCACAAAGTGAAATAGAGTATGATTAATTGGCCTACAGTTTTTATAACAACAATTCTCGTAATCGTGACGTTCATTGTTCACCGGAGACACTTGTTAGTTCCTTTCATAATAGCTGCCTGTTTTATCCCAGCGGATCAGCGAATTATCATTATGGACTTAGATTTTACACCCTTGCGGATGCTTGTGCTGGTTGCATTTCTGCGTATTATTGTACGGGGAGAACGGTTGCGGTTTAAATGGAATCGCTTTGATAAGTTGGTTTTGGCGTGGGCGATATGTGGAGCTATTATTTATGTGTTACAGTGGTGTGATATGCGGGCTATTATCTATAAATGCGGAGCGCTTTTTGATGTTATTGGTTTGTATTGGTTGTTTAGAATCAGTATCCATTGCTGGGAAGATGTAGAGTCAGCAGCTAAGAATTTTGCCATTTGCTCAGTTATTTTGGCAATCTTTGTGGGGATTGAGTGGGGAACCGGACAGAATCCTTTTGAAGTCCTTGGTAGGGTGACAACCTGGGTTCGTGATGGACGATATCGTTGCCAGGCATCCTTTCCCCATTCCATTATGCTCGGATTATTTTGGGCCACTATGATTCCCGTATTTTTTGGCTGCCTTAAGAAAGCAAGACATCAGAAATGGCTGTATTGGTTGGCAATAATCACCAGTTTATTTATAATTGCATCCACTGCATCGAGCACGCCTTTGCTCACTTTGCTGGCTGTGCTTTGCTTATTGCTATTTTTTCGTTTTCGTACATATGGACGTCAGGTTGCTTGGGCACTGCTTGGAACTGCAGTTGCTCTTCACATTGTGATGGTAGCTCCCGTGTGGCATTTGATTTCACGCATTAATATTGTTGGTGGATCTACAGGCTGGCATCGGTATCATTTGATTGATGAGGCCATCAACCATTTTGGTGAGTGGGTCCTACTTGGTTCGCGCAGCACAGAACACTGGGGTTTCATGTTGGGAGATGTTACAAATCACTATGTTTACGAAGCGGTGCAGGGTGGTTTAGTCACCCTAATAATATTTATTGCTCTTTTAATAACGGCTGTAAAAACCACTGGTGGTTATTCTTCACGCCAAATTCCAACTGGTCAGCAATGGTTAAGCTGGGGGATTTG
>CAZTKW010000301.1:0-4895 GCA_964614315.1 uncultured Pirellulales bacterium | reverse complement strand
AAACCGGCTGGAAGTTGTTTACCGGGCAGCGAGTGAAGTAGGCAGTGCAGTTCTGACGGCAGTTGCAACAACAGTTGTCGGATTTCTGCCGGTTTTTACAATGACAGGTGCTGAAGGAAAGTTATTTAAACCGCTGGCTTTTACAAAGACCTTTGTCCTTATAGCCTCAGTGATAGTCGCCTTAACAATTATTCCTCCTGCAGCACACATCCTGTTCACACGAAAGTTTCACACAAAAAAAGTAACACGCTATGTTCTGGGAGCGATTTTAGCTGCTTGCGGAATCACTTTGGCTGTTGTGTTTAATTGGCGGGTAGGCGTTCTGGTTATCGGCATAGGGGTATATCATCTGTTAAAACACAGGCTGTCTCAAAAAACACATTCTCATTTACCAATACTGGCAAATATTATTGCGGTAATTATTGTTGGAATAATATTAACCCTTCACTGGCTGCCTCTTGGACAGGCTAACGGGACTATTCTCAACTTGATTTTTGTAGCTTTACTGATAGGCGGCCTTCTTATATTTTTCAAAATCTTCCAGCATTTTTACCCGGTAATTTTAGGCTGGTGCCTGAGACACAAACTGATTTTTCTGTCGATACCGACGGTCATTATTGTTTTAGGGATAAATATATGGCTGCGACTTGGTAAAGAATTTATGCCTCCCCTCGATGAAGGCTCTTTTCTATATATGCCTACAACAATGCCACACGCTTCAATTGGCGAGGCGCTTGATGTTTTACAGAAACAGGATGCCGCCTTCGGCTCGATACCCGAAATCGAATCGGCGGTAGGCAAGATAGGCCGAGCAGAAACGCCTTTGGACCCTGCGCCGATATCTATGGTCGAGACGGTTATTAATTACAAATCCGAATATATTATCGACAAGGCCGGCCGCCCTGTCCGGTTCAAATATGACAGGAAAAAACGAGAGTTTGTGCGAGATGAGAATAATCAACTGATAGAAGATAAAAACGGCAGGCCATACAGGCAATGGCGAGATGAAATTAAAAGTCCGGATGATATCTGGGATGAGATTATCAAGGCGGGCCGGATTCCCGGTACCACGAGTGCACCGAAACTGCAGCCGATTGCTGCTCGCCTTGTAATGCTTCAGAGCGGTATAAGAGCGCCTATGGGTATAAAAATTAAGGGCGACGATTTGGAGACAATCGAGAAGGTCGGCTTTGAATTGGAGCGGTTTCTCAAAGAGGTTCCTGCGGTCGAGCCTTCAACGGTTATAGCCGACAGGATTGTCGGCAAGCCCTATCTTGAGATTGAAATAGACCGCGATGCCATAGCACGGTACGGAATCAGCATCCGCAAAATACAGGATGTGATAGAAGTTGCCATCGGGGGCAGGCAAATTACAACAACGGTTGAGGGCAGGGAGCGTTACCCGGTTCGTGTAAGGTATATGCGGGAGCTGAGAGACCGGATTGAGACTCTTGGTCAAATTCTTGTTCCAGCAGCAGACGGTGCACAGATACCTCTTGTACAACTGACTAATATTGACAGGCTTGATGATGTTTACAAACGGGGTCCGCAGGCAATAAAAAGCGAGGATACCTTCCTTGTCGGCTATGTCCTGTTCGATAAAAAGGAAGGCCTTGCCGAGGTTGATGTTGTCCAGCAATGCGAACAGTATCTTAAAGACAAAATTGCTTCAGGTGAGCTTATCATACCTCCCGGTGTCAATTACAGCTTTGCAGGCAGCTATGAAAACCAGTTGCGGGCACAAAAAACTCTTATAATAGTTGTTCCGCTGGCGTTATTTATCATTTTTATGATTTTGTATTTCCAGTTTAAATCCACAATTATTAGCCTGTTAGTATTCTCTGGGATAATTGTCGCCTGGGCAGGCGGCTTCTTGATGATATGGTGTTATGCTCAGCCATGGTTTTTTGACTTTAGCATTTTTGGTGTTAACTTAAGGCAGCTATTCCAGATGCACCCTATTAATTTGAGCGTTGCTATATGGGTGGGCTTTCTGGCTTTGTTTGGAATAGCTTCTGATGACGGAGTGGTTATGTGCACTTACCTTGAGCAAACTTTCAGAGGCTCAAAACCAGGTAACATAGCTGATATTCATGAAAAGATAGTAAAAGCTGGGGCTCGTAGAGTTCGGCCGTGCTTGATGACAACGGCTACAACTATCCTTGCTCTTATTCCCGTCCTAACCTCGACCGGCAGAGGCTCGGACATAATGATACCCATGGCAATCCCGGTTTTTGGCGGGATGACTATCGAGATTTTGACGATGCTCATAGTACCAGTTTTATATAGTTTAGTCAAAGAGTCTAAATATGGTTCATAACAGCTTATACGATATTGATGTCGGTATTCGAACGCACCCGAGAACGGCCAAAAAGAACCTTGAGTATTGACCGCAGTTTCGGATTTTCACCTGCTCTACTGTTCAAATGCTCAACTGCTCTGTTGACCAAAGGCCTACCGGAGCAGGAGAGTTCCGTTCCCTTTCTGTCGTAGTAGGTTGGTAAACACCCGCAATTGAGAATAATGAAAATGAGATTAGGCCAAAAACCCAAAGTATGTGTAGAAACCATCCGGAAATAAGAGAATAATTGCTCAATATCCTGCTAACCAATCGTTGATGAGTATCTGTAAGTCGAATATATCAATCACTCCATCAGCAGGCACTGAAAACTCACAGTTGATATCCCAATCCGCATCTTCTGGACTGGTTAACCAAGCAGAGCTAAAATATACATAATCTAAGAAATCTATAACGCAGTCATTAATTACATCGGCGTTTGAAATTTGATATTCAGATATATCACTTTCAACAAAGCCCTCAGGTATTCCTTGGCCGTTTGAAATTCCTAAGACGGGCCATTGGACGAATATGTACAGCCACGTAATACGAATAATCCCGGAGTAGAACATTTCAACCTGAAAGTTATTCGAAAAGGGAGCAACATCGTCAAACGTAACAGCTACCCGGTCTTCTAGTTCTTTGACACTTATAGTACCTCCAATGCTTGGGTAGAGTTTTTCCAGCAAGGCCGAGATGCGTTTCAGTCGAAAATGATTACTTAAGGTCCTAGTGTTGCTGGTGTCGCCTTGTTCAAAAGTAATGTAACCATTACTTCCGACATAGAAAGAATCATAACTTTGCCCGTAGAGCTTTACCTGTTTACCGCCTGATAAGTTAACCTCTATATAATCGTCATCACCTAACGTAAGCTCAGTTCCCCCTCTCGGGTCTGTAGGAAACTCAAAGACCCGTCTGGTACATGCCGTATATGAAGATGGACAGTCACATGGCGTAAGAGTAAGCATCTGATAATTAATAAGCCTTTGCTCCGTCGGCATCTTCTCAGTGAAGTAATCAAGTAATTGTATGTTCAGGTCCACATTTTCTTGATACACCTGTCCGCTTGAACCTGAAAAAGTAAGCGTGTCGCTGTAACTACCAGCTGGCAATGAGCTGCCTTGTTCGTTAATGAATATCTGCACAGTCGCCTCACCAACGGGGTTGAGTGTTCCATGGTCAGGCACTACAGAAACCCATGGTTCATTGTGTGTTATAATCCAATTAACATCCTCGACACCACTGTTATTGATAACCGTATACTCAAATGAAGCTGGATCAATGGTTGAATACTGTTCACCGACAAAACTTGCCTCCCTCAACGGCGAAACTACGAAATCTCTCGGAGCGTATTGCATATAATACACGCTGTTACCAACCCCGTTACATCCGTACTCTATTCTCATATAGCCGTCTTCGCCCCATTTTTTGCCCCAACTGTTACGAATAATCCAGACTCCAGGACAATCAGGCCCGCCATCTGGAGGGTTGTCATCCCATCCCACAATCATCACTGCGTGGTTGGTTGAGTTGGATCCGCAATTATTAAAAACACCCCCGCTGTAAAAATGAAAAGTAACGGTGGCATTAACACCGGAATAAACCGGACCATAAGTCATAATTACTTGCTTTAAAGAGTTAATGTCCGGCGGATTATACAGGTCCCAATCTTCTGTATAATAGTAATGTTTATAGGGACAAGCGCAAGGTACTTTCTCTGCCACATATGGGAATTCTTCTTCCGACACCGCACCGCTGTCACCGCAACAGTCGTCATAAATTCCTCCCCATTCGAAGTATTGAAAGGCTTCGAAAGCCGAGCCTCCCCAGCAACTAAAATTGTTCGAATTGCAACTCAATAGCCATTGCTCAGAAAGGTCCCTTTCTACACCATCGTGTATCAAAATATTGTACTCAAGGACGCCAATAGTTGCAAATGCCCAGCAGGCCCCGCAACCTCCTTGATTTCTTACAGGCGGGGAACCCGCGATTTCTCGCCAGTCAAATGAAGCAGGGAAATCCTGTGTTAGCTCGAACACCAATTCCGGAGTTTTCCTTGTCGGTAAATCATTTGGCTCGATATGGCCACAAAGTTGTTCGAGAGAATATTTCGTTGCAGGATTTTCACCGATTTCAAAAGTCCAGCCTTCCTCCTTGCCTCGCTCCCTCATTTCTTCAATATCTTCTTGATTTAGTTGTCCTTGAAGGTTGCTGGTTATAACAAGTGTAATCAATAGAGCGATAAATCTCGAACTCAATGTATTTTTCATGCTTTCGTGCCCTCTCGCAATACAGAACCATTCGACCAGCTAATTACTGCTTTATAATATTAATGCGCTGTCAGTTCAAATTTTAGACGATATTCTGCTCTTTATTTATACTAATTTTTGTACTTGTATGCAAGTCCAAGCAGAATTATACAGTAAGTCCTATTTGGATTTTTTCGTAGGAGCCTCGCTTGCTCTGCTGTTCAAATGCTCAACTGCTCTGTTGACCAAAGGCCAACCGGAGCAGGAGGGATTCGAACCCCCGTTACCCGAAAGGGTAAAACGGTTTT
>CAZTKW010000300.1:3263-4905 GCA_964614315.1 uncultured Pirellulales bacterium | reverse complement strand
AAATGTATCTGTCGAGGTTATTCTGGGACTTGGTTACAAATCTAAGGACACTCTTAAGAGTTGTGAGAACAATTTAAATAAAGAGGGATACGATATTATAGAGCAGGCAAAGGCAAGAGTTTCCGGCCTGGCAAAAAGAGTGCGTTTCGTAATCTCCCATTCCACCGGAAAAATAGAAGTTGTCGGCAAAACCAAAGATATTGTCTATTTCAAATACCACAGGGCTGCAAATGATGCCGATAGCGGCCGATTTATGGCTTTTGCCAGTAATCCGAACGCTTATTGGTTCGATGATTACGATGAGGTAATTCGCGATTACCCCATCAACTTGCCTTACAGGTCGTACGGCCCTGAATAGTACCCCCGCCCGACACCAATAGAAAATACCAAAAGCCCCGCTAATTCCCGGGGCTTTTTTTTCTGCGCCGCCCAGGCTCCACCGGTGGCCTGAGAGGCTAAGGCTCTAAAGCCCCCGCCTGCTCGATTATACATCTAAAAACCAACCCTGGCTTCGCCAGGGTTTTCCTTATCATTTACCTTCTTGCGATGCTCACTGTGTTATCTTTTATTTTTTCCCCAAATAACTAACCACAAAGCCCCTTTGGGGTGCCTCGCCAGCCTGTGCCATAAGTATTTACGTCTTAGGTGCACGCTTTGGGTACTCTACCTTGAACGCTACTTAGTGCGAGCAACCCCGGTGTCGTTTCCGGTGTCTGGGTCCCGATGTCTTTTCGGAGAGTTGTCGTTTTAAACACTTTACAGGTTTATCACAAATTCATATAATTACAAATCAAGCGATCTGCGGAGAATTGCATCTGCGGCGGCCAATGAATTCGTGATTGGTAAATAGTGATTAGTGAACTGTATTTGGTGAATAATATCTGAGGTGCCTTTCTATGGAATCATCCGCCTTACACCAATTACAACAAATTCCCGGCGTTGGTAAAACTATTGCACGGGACATGCACAATATCGGCATTGACCGCCTTAACGTGCAGCCAATTGCTTCTGGCCTAGCCGGTAAACTAAAGTTGACATTTTATCCCCGATAAACTAAATTACTGAAAAAAATATGAGTAGCGAAAATCTACATTTTCATTTGAGCGAAGTCCGCCGTAGCTTTATGCTAATGAGGGCAAGGAGAGAATAGTATATCCCCTAAATGAAATTGTTTTTTATCTTAGCCTTGAGAAAATGTGTTGCATAGTAGTTTACACAGTTTATATTTGAATTCTATATATGAAAACTAAGAAAACAATTTTGGAAATGGCGATTAGAGCGTTGAAATGGCCGTTTGTTGTAATGGCAGCTATTGGAAGTACCATCGCTCTTTGGAATCTTATTTTTGATAAGCTAAGAGGTAGATATCCAGACCTTGATTCTAAGATCAATCACCTCTTTGGCAATCACTTGCCCAATTATGATAGTGATTTTATCTTGAATCTTATCTATTTAGGTATCTTTTTGCTGCTCTTATTTTGTGCCATCTTCGCAATATATCTTTTTAGTGGTTTCACCAAAAAGCATAAAATCCTTCAAAAACCGGAGTCGAGAGTGCGTGATGAGTATTTGCACTGGCTCGGCAGTGACATTTCAAGTCGCCTTAGCAGTTGTATTCACAATGCCCATTTTATTGATCTCG
>CAZTKW010000300.1:0-3253 GCA_964614315.1 uncultured Pirellulales bacterium | reverse complement strand
AGTTGTACCATGGACATTTAAATACAATTCTTTCGAAATTAAAGACAAGTTCAATGAAAATGTCAGCTTGGTCGATGTGTTCCCTGATAAAACTCGCCGTGTTCTCTTATTGGGAGCGCCTGGTTCTGGAAAGACAACAACATTGTTAAAACTTGCCGAGAAACTCCACACGCAGGCGCTACAGAATCCCGAACAAAACCGTATCCCATTATTTTTCAATCTTTCTTTATGGGGGCAAGCAGATCGTGAAACCGGATTATATTCAAAAAGACACTTTCGTAAGTTATTCAAAGAAACCCCAAAAAAGATCCGAGCCCCAAAATTGGAAGAATGGTTGGAGTCAATGCTGGTTAAAACTCCCGGGACAGGAGTTACGTCTGGTACTGCAAAAAAATGGATTAAAGATGGAAGAATCATCTTGCTTTTGGATGGTCTGGATGAGGCTGGTGAGAACCTTCGAAAGAAATTAATTAACGCGTTAAATGAATTCCTTTATGAAAATCCTGGCATACCTGTAGTAATTTGCTGTCGTTTGATGGATTATAAAGCCCTCGTCGAAACACATGATCTGAGACTGCTTTTGGAAATTGCAGTAACACTCAAACCATTAAAACCTGAGCAGATTCACAAGTATCTTGAAAAGGCACGTGCTCTGGGCCTTAAGAATCTCTTCGCCAATGATCCCGACCTTTTCAAAATGGCACAAGTACCTTTGAATCTAAGTATGATGGTTATAACATACAGTCATGGACAAATTGATCTTTCACGACACAAAGGTACCCTTTCGTTGGTCTTCAGGAGGCTTCAACTCTTTAAGTCCTATGTTGCAGCGATGATGCAGAGGAAAGTCCGTCGTGACATGGCTAACCGAAATATGCCTGAAAGCGATTATATATCCGGTGAGCATCTCAAAACAAAATATTCTCCAGAAAAAGTCTATACATACTTACGATGGCTAGCAATCAGTCTTAGTCAAAGATCTCGTACTTCAGTTGGATTAACTAATCTTTATCATTTTTTATGGGAACCTCGGGAATCAAAATGCTTTGATATTATTTCAACTACTGACCGGGTTCTTGTGTATATTCTGATGCTCATAATGACATTCATATTGATACCTGCAAGTTCGAGGGTTTTGCTCCTTGCAGAAGGTTTCTTTTTATCATCTACGGCTCTGCTTTTTTTACTTGTGATACCCTGGGCTATTAATAGAATGGATAATTTAGATACTTACCATTATTCGTTGACGCGAAAAATTTGCATATCATCACTCTTATTTGCACCACTATGGGTAATCATTGTCTTGGTTACCACATTAATTTGTGGTGGATTGAATGCAATTCTCCCCTGGAATATATTTGGATGGATACTACTGGCAGTAATTACCGTAGGCTTTAATGCGTTGATAATCTCCGATATTAAATTTGGTGACAAGAAGGAGTTACTTCAACTGCTCATAGGGAACGTGTATTTTTGTTCAGCTTTTCTAACAGGACTTCTGTTCATTGGCACACCCAATGAACATGTTTTAGTTTTTCTTATCGGCCTAACATCAGGTTTTCATTTAACGTACTGGGAAGGTAATTCACCAAACCGTCCGTTTTGTGCCGCAATTGCAGGTGCTTTAGGCGCGTTGACAGGGTTATACTTAGGGCTAATAGGAGTCCTTGTTTTTGGGTTTGGTTTCTTCGTTGTTGCTGCCATATGGGGAGAAAAGCCAGGGGAATCACTGATCCATCTTATCGGGACTCCTCTTGTTGTTCTCGTACTGAAAGTATCGGGCAAGCTGCCTTTTCGTCTGAAACGATTCTTAGATTATTCTTGCGACTCACTTTTGTTAAAAGGAAGTAACAATTATTACGAGTTCATCCATAGACATCTTCGAGATTTCTTCGCAATCAATCATATTGTTCCGCTGTTAGAGGGCCAATCATATAGGTACCGTTTGGATATTGTACGAGAGTTGGTTAGTATTAAGGATGCAAGTTGTGATGTACTCCTTGAACTGGTAGAGGACCATGACAAGGATGTTCGTATTGAAAGCATAAAAGGATTAGGGATTATTGGTTCACACACAGCGGCTATGGTTCTTTTAGATATAATTCGACAAACAGCAAAAGGTTTACAAAAAGAGGCAATATCTGCTCTGAAAGAGATTAGTGATATAGCCGCTGTACCTTTACTCAAAGACATTTTTCACAACAATAAACTAAGTTCAGTGGTTGACGCGTCTATTTTAGCATTGGCCCGTATGCATAAGCTGGACTGCCTTGATGAGAATGAGGTGGTGCGTTTATGTAAACATGAGGATCATACTGTACGAGAGGATGCATTGCAAACGCTTACTGAATTATATGGAAAACGATCTATTAAGGTTATTGTCAAGCTCCTCAAAAATGCTGACGAGCCTGTTCGCAAAGCCGCAATCAATGCCCTTGCTAAATTGAAGGCCAAAGTGGCTATACCCGATATTATGAAATTGCTCATAGATCCGGAAGAAAACGTTCGTCAGGCTGCAGTCACTGCACTTGCTAAATTGAATGCAAAAAAAACTACACCAGATATTATCAAATTGCTCGAAGATCCGAAATCAAGCGTTCGTAATGCCGCAATCGAAGCACTTGCTGAATTGAATGCAAAAAGAATTATCCCCGATATTATCAAATTGCTCGAATATCCTGAATCGAGCGTTCTTGTGACCGCAATCAAGACTCTTATTAAATTGAATGCAAGAAAAACTATCCCGGATATTATCAAATTGCTCGAAAATCCGGAATCGAGCGTTCGTGAAGCCGCAATCAAGGCCCTTGCTGAATTGAAGGCCGAAAAAACTATCCCCGATATTATCAAATTGCTCAAAGATCCAGAATGTCGCGTTCGTGAGTCCGCAATCGAAGCACTTGCTGAATTGAAGGCCGAAGAAACTATCCCCGATATTATCAAATTGCTTGAAGATCCGGAAAGTTTAGTTCGTGAGTCCGCAATCAAAGCACTTGTTGAATTGAAGGCCGTAAAAACTATCCCCGATATTATCAAATTGCTTGAAGATCCGGAATGGTTCGTTCGTGAGTCCGCAATCGAAGCACTTGTTAAATTCAAGGCCGAAAAAACTATCCCCGATATTATCAAATTGCTTGAAGATCCGGAATGGTTCGTTCGTGAGTCCGCAATCGAAGCACTTGTTAAATTCAAGGCCGAAAAAACTATCCCCGATATTATCAAATTGCTTGAAGATCCGGAATGGTTCGTTCGT
>CAZTKW010000299.1:0-4912 GCA_964614315.1 uncultured Pirellulales bacterium | reverse complement strand
TCAAGACGGCTGCTACCGTATCGATTGGCAAAGCATTTTCACCGCAGGCGGTAAGGATGTAATACTCGACCGCACACCTATTATGGGTGAGCAAAACGGTAAAAGCTGGGGCGGCTATGCCGGCCTTTCTGCACGCCTGGCAAAAAATGTTTCAGACTGCCAGGTTATAGACAGCCAGGGGCGAAGAAATTTGGAAGCAAACGAAAAACACAGTCGATGGCTTGACTTCAGCTTAAAGACCTCTTCAGGCAATATTGGAGGTGTCGCCATTTTTGACCATCCCGACAATCCGCGACACCCCAGCCCCTGGTATGTTATTATGGCCGAACCTATGCGATATTTCAGCCCTGCGTTTCTCTTTTACAAACCATACACATTGCCGGCTGGAAAAAGTTTCACTTTGCAATATAGAATCTTAATCCATCCCGGCAGGCCAAAGACTGAGCTTATGGAAAAAGAATGGAACATATTCAAGAGAAAGATACGAAAATGACCAAAAACAAATTAACAAGACGCCAATTCATAAAAACTGCTGCAGGTACAATTGCCGCTCCTTATATTATTAAGTCCACGGCACTCGGCAATAGCACTACTCCACCGCCAAGCCGGCGCGTAACACTCGGACACATCGGGGTCGGCGGACAGGGCAGCTGGCTACTCAACAATTTCCTGCAACTACAAGAATGTCAATCTGTAGCCGTCTGCGACCCGTTTAAATCCAGACGTGACAAATGGGCTAATCAAATCGGCTGCGAAGCCTACAATGATTTTAGAGAACTATTGGCGCGTGACGACATCGACGGTGTTGTCATCGCCACGCCGGACCACTGGCACGTACCGATAGGCATAGCCGCAGCAAAAGCGGGCAAGGACATGTACGTCGAGAAGCCCCTTGGCCTTAGTGTCGCAGAAAATCAGGCGATTCGCCGGGCCGTCAGCCGCTATGGCAGAGTTTTCCAGTATGGCACACAGCAGCGTTCAGGCCGGAACTTCCGTTTCGCCTGTGAACTGGCACGAAACGAACGCATTGGCAAATTGCACACAATACACGCCTGGTGCGACCACGGTGAAGAGGGCGGCTCAAAAAAAACCCAACCCGTGCCGAAAGGTTTCGATTATGACCTCTGGCTCGGTCCGGCGCCGAAGGCTCCTTTCAACAGCGACAGATGTATGCGCACAGACCATCGTAAAGGAGGCTACCACATTTCAGATTATGCATTGGGATTCATCGCCGGCTGGGGAGCGCATCCTCTGGACATTGCTCAGTGGGGAAATGATACCGATAATACCGCCCCCGTCGAATACGAAGGAACCGGCGTATTTCCAAAAGATGGCCTCTACGACACCGCCACCGATTGGGACCTATCGTGCCAATATGCCAACGGCGTGAAGATGCGGTTTATGAGCGACCGTGTTGCCAAGCCAATCGTAGAGAAATATCACCCTCACTTTGTTACCCACGGCACAACGTTTATCGGCTCAAAAGGATGGGTTAGCGTCGACCGCGTAGGCATCTATGCAGACCCACCGTCACTTTTAACATCCATCATCGGCTCAAACGAAATCCACCTATATGATAGTAACAATCATTATAAGAACTTCGTCGATTGTATAAAGAGCAGGGCCGATGCCATAAGCCCCATCAACGCAGCCGTCCAGTCCGACATTATCAGCCAGCTCAGCGATATTGCCGTCCGTACCGGCCGAAAGATAAAATGGGACCCCAAAAAAGAAATAATTATAAATGATAAAGACGCCTCGCGTTTCCTTACCCGCTCTATGCGAAGTCCCTGGCGTCTCTAAAACAATAACCAAAACTGCTTAAGGAGTAATTTTAATGGGAAAGGTTAGCATCGGAGTCAATCTTGAGTTTGTTCGTCACGCAGATAAACCCTTCGAATGGGCTGTCGAAAAAGCTGCAGAACTCGGATATGAATACGTAGAACCGTGGGTCCATCTTGGCAGAGAACTAATCAGTGAAGCCGGTTACTTTGCAACCGTTTCGATGTTTGACGACCCTTACCGAATCAAACGAGCCTGTGAGAGGGCCGGTATCAAACTCTCCGCCTTATCTTCACACACTCCGCTTTGCAAGCCGGATATCAGCACCAATTATCTCAAACAATCGATTCGCTTTGCAGCCGAATGCGGAGCGCCCGTAGTTACCACCGATGAAGGACCGAAACCTCCCTGGACAACCGAGGAACAGGACCACGTCCTGATGCGATACGTGCTCACCGAAGCAGTTGCCCTCGCCGAGCCTCGGGAAATTTTAATTGGCCTCGAACCACACCAGCAATACAGCAAAACTCCCGAAGGCCTCGACAGAATCTACGAACTCGTTGATTCACCGGCTATTGGCATCAATTTCGACACCGGCAACAGCTATCTTGCCGGCCAGGACCCAATAAAATGGCTAAAACACGTCAAAGACAGATTGGTCCACCTGCACGCAAAAGATATCTCCGTCCAGCAATCCGAGGACAAACGAGGTAAAGTTACAGGCACGCCCTCCGGATGTGCATGCGGCAAGGGCGTTATTAACTGGAAAAAGGTCATCGAGATTTGCAAAAGTGCCCCGCGCGACATTGTCATGAGCGTCGAATGTGGCACCATCGTGCAGGCCGAAGAAAGTATCGACTATTTAAAAAAGCTGGTATAGCCATTGCCGATATTTGAAAACATAAAATTCAGGACTCACCGTGCTCGCCGTAGCTGAAAAAACTCAAAAACAAACTTTGCAAATTTGCGATTGCGGACTTGCCGATTTCAGGGAGGTTTTGCAGAAGCAGCACCAGCTAAGAGATAAAAGACACCGGAACGAAATAACTGATACGGTTCTAATCACCGAACACCCCCCTGTCATTACCCTCGGAGCCCGTCAAAGTGCAAACAAACTGCTCGTAAGCCGCAGTGATTTGGAAAAACAACAGATTGATGTAGTTGACATCCGCAGAGGCGGCGGCACTACCGCCCACAATCCCGGCCAGTTGGTTTTCTACCCGATTCTGAATCTGCAACGCCTTGGCCTTGGTATCAATGAATATATCAGAAAACTCGAAGCGATAGGAATAGAGCTGCTTGAACTTTTAGGCATCAGCAGCCAAAGACGCAATGGTTTTCCCGGCTTATGGGTCGGCGACAGGAAAATCGCTTCTATCGGGGTTCGCGTATCAAAATCCGTAACTTATCACGGTATGGCGATGAACATTCAAAATGACCTGAGCATCTTCGATTATATAATACCCTGTGGCCTGAACGGCACAAAAATGACTTCCGTTTACAAAGAAACCGCTAAATCCTATTCAATGCCACAGGTAAAAGAAAAACTAACTAAACTGCTTATCAAGCATTTATCAAACATCAATAAGCGACATAAATTGCCTTTCTGGCTTCACAGGCCTTTACCAGCCGGTGAAAAATACAATTACACAAAGAATCTGTTGAATTCTCTCGGCTTGGAGACAATCTGTACCAATGCCAACTGTCCCAATCGCGGCCTGTGCTGGGCCAGAGCAACAGCCACTGTCTTGATTTTAGGTAACATCTGTACTCGTAACTGCAAATTCTGCTCCGTACCCACTGGCAAACCCCAACCCCTCGACCCCACCGAGCCGCTGCGAATCGCCGAGATGGCAAAGCAAATGAAGCTGAAATATTTGGTAATTACCAGCGTCAACCGTGATGATTTGCCTGACTGCGGCGCCGGCCACTTCCGCAACTGCATTAAAAAGGTTAGACAGCAATGCCCGGATATAAAATTCGAAATTCTAACACCCGATTTCCATACTTGCCCGCAACGCGCTCTGGAAATCCTAAAAGATGCCCTGCCCTTCGTATTCGCTCATAATGTTGAGACTGTACCGTCCATGTACTCCGTCGCTCGACCAGGTGCAGACTACCAAAGCTCATTAAACCTGCTAAAAATGGCCAAACAAAGCTACGATAATATCCAAACTAAGTCTTCGATTATGCTCGGATTGGGGGAAAACGACGATGAAATCGAACAGGTCTTGAAAGACCTGCGCGATACAGGCTGCGACAGAATCACTATTGGCCAATACCTGAAACCCTCTAATGACTCACTTGACGTAATCGAATATGTAAGACCCGAACAATTCGACCACTGGAAGCAAAAAGCCGCTCAACTGGGCTTTACCTGGGTTATATCCTCGCCCTTTGCTCGCAGTTCATATCTTGCAGAGCAGGAAAACACCTTAACAAGTATGGCAAATATTCAAAATCAAACCTGCTTACCCGGCTTATAAACTTTTCTTATTTGACAACTAAACTTATATATAGTCTAATTCCTCGCTAAATACTCACACATAACACAGGGATGTTCGACAAAATGACAAGGAAAGAAGGAGAACAGGATGCCGAAGAGAAAAGACATTAAAAAAGTTATGATTATTGGTTCAGGCCCTATCGTCATTGGCCAGGCTTGTGAGTTCGATTATTCCGGTACTCAGGCCTGCAAGGCCCTGCGCAGCCTCGGCTACCAGATAGTGCTGGTCAATTCGAACCCCGCAACAATTATGACAGACCCGGGTATGGCTGATGTTACTTATATTGAGCCGCTTAATCTTCAGACTATGACAAAAATCATCGAAGCAGAGCGGCCCGATGCCCTCCTGCCTAATCTTGGCGGCCAAAGCGGACTTAACCTGTCCTCCGAACTGGCTCAGGCAGGTGTTCTCGACAAATACGGAGTCAAAGTAATCGGCGTACAGATCGACGCCATAAAACGAGGTGAAGACCGAATAGAGTTCAAAAAAGCAATGAATCGCCTTGGCATTGAGATGCCAAAGAGTGAACCGGCCTATAGCGTTGAGGAAGCTGAAAAAATCGCAGAAAGCCTCGGATACCCTCTTGTTATCCGCCCGGCTTACACTATGGGCGGTACAGGAGG
>CAZTKW010000298.1:0-4913 GCA_964614315.1 uncultured Pirellulales bacterium | reverse complement strand
CCATCAGGATTAGCGAGATTGTGGCCCTGGAATAATAAAGGCTTAAAGAAACCAGATATAAGTGGCACTATGAACGGAAAGGACTTGTATCAGTGATTATGGCAGGTGATTATTTGATTTCCGGCGGGGATGGAGAGGTTGTTTGTGTTGATGTTCGAAACGGGGAAGAGCATTGGAGAGGGCAGATTTCCGGCAAGGGGGTTGGTTTGGCAGCGGCCAACGGACGGCTGATTGTCAGCACAGACAGAGGTTATATTTATTGTTTCGGAAGAGAAGAGAAAAAGTTGCCGGCAGAAGTAGTCGAGATGCGTATGTACGGCACGGCGGAAGACGAATACAGCCAACTTTACCAGACGGCCGCCGAAGAAATATTAAAGGCTTCACAAATCAAGAAAGGCTACTGCCTTGTTTTAGACTGTGGCGAGGGGCGGTTGGCGGAGGAATTAGCCAGACGAACGGAATTGAAAATCATTGGAATAGAGAAAGACGCCAAGAAACTTGCTGCTGCACGGGGGAGGCTTAGAAGTGGAGGGCTTTTAGGCAGGCGGGTGGTTGTGGAGCCGTGGGAGTTGTCGAGCCTGCCGAGTTATTTCGCAAACCTGATTGTGTCGGATGGTATGCTACTATCGGGGAAAACAGCGGCTTCGAAGGAACAAATAGGCAGGGTTCTGAGGCCTTACGGAGGGGTGTATTTGTCTGGGTTCAAGGGGGCTTCGAGCGATGAGATATCGTGGGACAAGTTTGTGCGGGGCGGTCTGGAAGGGGCGGGCAACTGGACGCATCAATACAGCAACGCCCAGAATACAGCGTGCTCAAATGACAGGCAGGTTAAAGGGCCTCTTGGGGTGTTGTGGTTCGGTGAGCCAGGTCCAGAAGGTATGGTAGAGCGGCACGCCAAGGCCGCCAGCCCGGTATCGATGAACGGGCGTCTCTTTATTCAGGGGGAAGAGGTTATTAAGGCTTACGATGCTTACAACGGCACTTTTTTGTGGGAGAGGAAGATACCCGGTGCGTTTCGCGTGAGGGTTGATGTTGACAGCGGGAACCTTGCGTTGAGGGAAGAGGGACTTTATGTGGCTGCTTATGATAAATGTTATAGGCTTGACCCTGCTACCGGGGAGACTATGCGGATATACGAGATGGCGGGCGGAGAGGGGGGCAGGCGGCGGTGGGGATATATCGCATGCGAGGGGAATATTCTTTACGGGTCTTCGGCAGAGCCTTTTAAGAGACAATACGGAGCATTGTGGAAGAGGTTTGTCGATGGGGAGAAGTGGAGAAATACAGATGAGATAAAGTCTCAGTCCTATGAGGACAACTCAGGTGATGAAGGACTTGATTTTGTTGTTAGAGAAATAGCCGCCTATGAGAGGTATGTATCGGAGTATCCTGTTCCGGATGAAAGGGCACGAGCGGCCATGCAAAGAACCGGGGCACTTTGGCACCCGATAGAGGACTTTCCGAAATGGGAAAACTATTCGGGCTCGACAGGAGCGGTGACCGAGAGGATAATGGTGAGCGATAAGGTTTTTGCGATGGACGCCGAAAGCGGGAAAGTTCTGTGGGTGCATAAGGGCAGGCGAATCGCAAATGTAACGTTGTCACTTGGGGACGGGAAAACATTTTTTGCCGAAAGCGGGGTCAGTGACGAGCAGAAAAAGAGGGCACTGAAAGACAAAAAACAGCTTATCGAGAAGGGGATATATCAAGAGGCTGAAGGAACGAATGTCGAGTATGATGATGCCGATGTGAGGACGGTTGTTTGCCTTGACGCGGTCAGCGGGGAGAAGGTATGGGAGAAGGCCATTGATTTGACGGGCTGCTGCGGTGATGCGCTGGGGACGATATATTACGACGGGGTGTTGCTGGTTTGCGGTAATGTGGGCAATCACGATGCGTGGAGGTTTAAGGAAGATGAGTTAAAGTTTCGGCGTATTACGGCGATGTCAGCAGGGGATGGGGAGGTACTGTGGTCTCGCCCAGTTAATTACCGCACCCGGCCATTAATTGTGCAGGGCGAGATTATTATTGAGCCTCTGGCGTGTGATGTACGGACCGGCGAGATTAAGAAGCGCAGGCATCCTATTACAGGCAAGGAGGTTCCGTGGGAATTTTTGCGGCCGGGACATACCTGTGCCATTACTTCGGCATCTTCGAGTGTTCTTTTCTATCGCTCATCGAGTACGGCGATTTATGACCTCGAAAGAGACCGAGGGCTGGCAATTTTCGGTGCTATTCGTCCGGGGTGCTGGATTAATGCGATACCGGCAAGCGGGCTGATGCTTATGCCGGAAGCGAGTTCTGGTTGTACGTGCTCTTATCCTTTGCGATGTTCTTTCGCATTAGTGCACAAGCCGGAACGTGTTCAGCCGTGGGCTGTTTTTGTCACGGGCGGTCAGACCATGGATGTTAAAGAATTTGCGATTAATTTCGGGGCGCCTGCGGATATGCGTGATGACGATGGGGCGTTTTGGTTTGGTTATCCTAATCCGCAAACGGAATATTTGAAGAATCACTTTCCCGATTATGGTGTGAAGTTTGATTTGGGGGAAAGAATTGTTGAGGGGATGGGTTATTTTTACCGCGATTACAGGAATTTTGAAATAGAGGGAACTGATAAGGACTGGCTTTATACCAGCGGGTGCCGGGGGCTTCTGCGGTTTGAAGTGCCTTTGATTGTTGATGCCAACATTACCCAAGGCGGCACTTATACAGTGCAGCTTGGTTTTAGCGCTTTAGAGGGGGACAAACAGGGGGAGCGAGTATTTGATGTTAAAGTCCAGGGTAATGTTGTGCTCGATAAATTTGATATTTTGAGGACAGCGGGTCAAGTTAAGAAAGCCGTCATTAAAGAATTCAAGGGTGTTGGCGTTAAAAATACACTCATCGTGGAATTAGTTCCCGAGAGAAGCGAACCGGCAATCCAACAGGCACCGATAATCAATTTTATTAAGGTCATCAGAGAAGATTCGGAGGTGAAAGGGTTGGTTAAATCCTGAATGTTCTTGACCTTAGTACGTAAAAGCAGATAATAGTTTGGATGGTATTTTGTGTAAATGTAAACACTTTCAGGAAGAGGTGTAATTATGAAAAATACGCTGATTGTATTTATAGTTTTTTTGGTTTTGTCCTGTACTGTTTCGGCTGACACGATTGATGGGATTCTTGATAAAATTGGGATATCGAGAGGAATCTGCGTGGTGCTGGGGGATGCGAAATGCGAACTTACTATTGAACTTGCGAAGAAAACGGAACTGTTAGTATATGTTCAACTGCCGCATGATGAGGAGGTTGCGGCTGCACGTCGGTCGGTCGATGAAGCGGGATTATACGGCAGTCGAGTATTTGTTGAAAAGGGTGGTTTGTCGAAGATTCATTTTGCAGATAATGTAGCCGATGTGGTTATCGCTGTCGGTTCTGCGAGGAGGGTATCCGAAGGGGAGGTTATGCGAGTTTTGTGCCCGCATGGCAAAGCTTTGGTCGGGGATAAAGAATTGACCAAGGCGTTACTTAAAGGCGCCGATGACTGGAGCCATCCTTATCACGAGGCTGACAACAATCCTCAGTCGAAAGATGAGATTGTGAAGGCACCATACCTGACGCAGTTTCTGGCAGAGCCTCGCTATGCACCACTGATGCAGGTTGCGGTTGCATCGGCGGGCCGGGTTTTTAAGGCTTTCGGGCATGTTGCCTTCAAAAAACGAGAAGAACCGTTTTTGTGTACGCTGGCGGCCTTCAATGGGTATAACGGAACAATGCTCTGGAGGCGGGAGCTTACACACGGGATAATGGTGCACCGTAATACATTAATCGCAACGCCGGAGATATTGTACCTTGGCGACGACAAAAGCTGTAAGCTTATTGATACGGCCACCGGTCGATTGAAAGACGAAATTAAACCTTCGATAGAAGTTGCGGGCGGGACATTCTGGAAGTGGATGGGGTTAGAGGATGGTGTTCTTTATGCCCTTGTTGGCGAGCAGGAACAGAGAGACCCTGTGGTACGTCAGCATCGAGAGGCTCACGGCTGGCCGTGGAACCCTGTTTCGGAGGGTTTTAATCAGCCCGATGGTCTGGGGTCGGGTCAGGAGGCTTATCTTGCGCATCCGTGGGGCTTCGGGCGGACAGTTTTGGCCATTAATCCTAAAACGAAAAAAGTCCTCTGGAGCTATCGAGAAGACAAACCGATTGACAGTCGGGCTATGTGTATGAAGAACGGACGAATCTATATTTTCAGGTTCGACGTATTTCTCGCCTGTCTGGACGCGGAGAGCGGCAAGGTAATCTGGCGGAAGACTCCGGAAAATGCTCCTGAACTCTTCGAGGCGCTCGGGTTGTATTCAAACCGACAGGATTGGCGGACCAACTGGCGAACCGCTTCATATCTGAAATGCAGTGACAAGGCATTATACTTTGCGGGAACGCAGGTAGGCGGTCTTGTGGCAGTATCTGTAAAGGACGGGAGTGTGCTTTGGCAGGACCCTTATGACAATTATCAACTGGTTCTGCGTGATGACGGACTATACGGTCTCACCGGTCAGATGGACGCTGAACCGAGCAAAAGATTTGCGCCTCTTACCGGAGAAGTGCTGTCTGAGATGAAGACGAGCAGGCGGGCCTGTACTCGACCGACAGGCTCGGCGGATGCTATATTTTATCGTGCGCGGGGCGGCACGGCAAGGTTAGACGTGGCAAGTCAGAAGGCACACTGGATTTCTCCAATGCGAGCCCAATGCCACGATGGTGTTACGGTTGCCAATGGTTTTCTTTACTGGTGGCCGTCAGTTTGCGATTGTCAACTTACACTGTACGGGATTACGTGTGTGGGGCCGGCAGGGGAGTTTGAGTTCACCCCAACAGCTACTGAGGCCCGACGTCTGGAAAAATCGGCAGTGGATTCGGCGAAAGTAGCA
>CAZTKW010000297.1:0-4916 GCA_964614315.1 uncultured Pirellulales bacterium | reverse complement strand
TCATTAAAATCAGCCGCCTAAAAAGTGCGAAAGTTCTTAAAAAGGGCCGAGGCTTTTTTCAGTTTGTATTTGTTATTGAGCTTTTGCAGTGAATCAGAGAATTGCAGGCCGTCGGCGGCTGCACCTTGTCGAAATTGCAAATAAAGACTATCTGCAGCCGGCTGACGAAATTTAACGATTATCTCATTTGGCACATAATCGTTTGGATCGATTTGCGTTTCTGCTGACAACACCGTGGCTGTGACCAGAAGTAAGGCAAGACACAGAAAGATTGTTTGCCTCTTTTTTTTCCCGTCCGCAAACATCTCATTATCGCTCCACACAACCCCTACGATCGCCCTTCGTACAGGGTTGTATTATGCCGCGCCAATCCATCCCGTCCTCCTTCTACAAGTGTTAAAAACGCTTAGAAACTATTATAACCTCTTTTCACCCGGTTTCAAAGCAAAAAACAGCCCTTTTTGTGATATCGAGGCAGGTTATTGAGCGGTTGAAAAAAGAAAACTCGCCCAAAAGAGCTAAAAACAGAGCTTGGGCAGGATTTTGGGACAAAAAACGGGCATTTTCACGGGCTATATCGATACTCCCCCCGTGCCCGTAAGCGCCATATTCGCCGTTTCGGTCAACGCTGCGGTGTTTGCCTTTACCTTTGTGTTCGGGCACTGCGCCATTGGCGTTGGCGGGGGCGTGAGGGACTTTGGGTCTGCTGCTTTTGCTTTTGCAGCCAGGGTGGAGGTTTGTGACCGGCCTTTATCAGGCTTTGAATGCGAGGGTCGTTAGAATTGCTAATAAAGCGGGCGGTCTTCTGTGGCAAAGGTGCATCATCTTTCAATTCCGCCACAGCCACAGCGTCAATACCTTGTGTGGCTGGGGTTTTATTGTCCGGTCTGTCAATAAAGGCTTCGAGGCGCGGGTAGGCAGGGTAAGGTACAGCCTTTTGGCTTGTGTTATTCTCTAAATCTGCCGGCTCAGCGGCCGGGTTGGTTTCAACCACAGGCTGCGTTTCAGAGGACATAAAACTATCAGCTAAGAAGACAGCCGCGACAGGCAGGACCACAAGACCTGATATTATTAAAAAATAGCTTTTCATAATTGTCACTCCTTTTCAATTTCCTCTGCCGGTTCGAGTTGTGAGAGCAGATATTAGCATAGGGACGAAAAGCTCAACCGGACAGGGTTGAAAATATTATAAACGAAAAAATTCCAAGAAATATCAATGTCCAAACTATAAGCAAAACAAATGCGACTTTATTTGCATATTTTAAAGGTTTTTCCAAGTATGGTATCTGCATAGAATCTATAGCTTTTGCTGCCTCTCTTCTCTCTCTCAATGAATGACTTTTTGATTTTTTCCATAAATGAAAATCATGCTTTTGGACATAACGATCCGCTTTTAATCCCACATATAAAGCACATAGTGCTGTAAAAATAGAATTTATGACTAATGAAACACAAGCTGCTGCTATAAGAAGCGGCTGTTTTTCTATTCCCAAAGGGGAAAAAATACGGAAAGTACTGCAATAGGTACAATAAATAATAATCCAAAAGATATTGCTACTTTTCTCCTGTCCGAATAGTAAAAATATTTTTTAAACATTGTAATATTTATGGCCAATTAAATTTATAATTATTATAATCATAGAGCCAAATAGACAAAAATAACGCAAATTCCATAGAAAAATAATAACCCTATAAACCACAGAGCAGAGCGGTGAATCTTAAATAATAATAAATCCAGCGTATCGTTGCCGGTTTCCATCGGTTCGATAAAAAGAGCTGAAAACTTTATTTTATTGCATCTAATCGCTTTGTGTATTTCTTCCCTGTGCTCTTCATAGATGAGTTTTAACTTTCTCTTTAGGAAAAGGTATCGGATTCCATTTATAAAACTAATTACTAAAATCCAAGAGCAGAATTTCAGCGTTGGCAAAATAGTGTCTGTCATTTTAAAACTTCTTTAATTTTAAATTCGTAGTCTTGAACCCAGGCATTGCCAACAAAAAGATGACCTTCATATCCCGGCGTTCCTACACCAAAGGATGCAGTTCCTAGCCAAATATCATTCCATGAACCATCTGGATTTACACCTCTAGAAACGGTGCCGCCAATTACAAAGCTATGTAACCACGGTGGTGTACCAGATATTCCCCCTTCAACAAAGCGGCCAGAAAGTTGTGAAACATGCGTAGCATTTGATATACCAATATCACCCGTAACGCAGCGTCCTCGCCCCGAGGCCCATGAAGCTCCTGCTCCCACCCATTGCATAGTTCCCCATGACCATGCGCTTCTATCATTAAAACTCTTCGTATGATCCCAAGCGACAACAGCACCTATACCGGCAGTTCCTCCAGCACCAAAGTGGTCACTTAGCATCGTCATTGCAGGTGAAATTCCACTGTAGTATCCTACCATAGCACCAATTCCGCCTAGACCACGCCTATTATTAAAACCAGAACTTAAATCAGAAGCAGTAATATTCCCACTGAAGCTACCTCCAAATACAAAAGCTAATTCTCCCCTTGGATCTATTTTGTTGACCGGATTATTCGAACAATAAAGATACTCATGTAGCGAAAGTGGTTCCTTTAATTGGCCATAAACTGGGTCTCGTGAGGTGAATCGGCTGAGGATTGGGTCATACATACGGGCCCGGAGGTAATATTCGTCGATTTCCGAATCGAAGAACTGGCCGGTAAACTTAAACGGATTGGTTACGGTCTCTTCTGTCTCTGTGGCGAAGGGCTTGCCGAACGGGTCGTAGGTGTAGCGGTTATTCACATCACCTGCAATATCAATAATCTGTCTTACAGAGCCTAATCTATCGTGCAGATAGAAATATCGCGAAGCGGTAGTATCGCCATCGTGCTGGGCCAGTATCTGGCCGTTTGCGTGGATATAGGTCTTCTGGATAGCGTTGCTGCTATTGAGTTCCATTAATATTACCGGCAGCTTGCCCACGACATCGACAATGTACCTGCGTATTCCATCCTCGGATGAGTTTTTCCAGATTCTGTTGCCGGCCGGGTCGTATTTGACATCTATGGATTTTGAGCCTTTGGTAGCGGAGCGCAATTTATTGTCCCAGTTCCAGGTGATAAAGTTGCTGTCGCTGCAGAGCAAATCCAGCAGATTGCCGTTATTGTCCCAGTCGAGCGAGTTGCTGTCGGCAGCGGTCATCAAATGGCCGGTAAAGCCGAAGTTTTCGGTAACGTCATTTATCGTCCTTGCAATCATATCCCCGTTTTTCTTATATGTATAACTTCCCGTCCAGGTGCCACCGCCGATATTGGATATATTGGCGTCGATAAGCTGGCTGAGCTTATCATAACCGTAAATGTGGAAATGGTCAATACCCGAACCGCCGGTATTTGTGATGGTCTCATTGGCGTCGGTGAGGCGGCCGAGACCATCCACATTTACGTCGTTAAAGGTAAAGGTCGGCCCGGTAACGCCCACAGCCGTTGTGTCAAACCCGATAAGCAGGCTATCCTTGTTGTAGGTGTAGTCAATTTCCACCTTATTGCCGCCTGTAGTGCCCTGCAGATAATATTTAAGCTTGCTTCTGTTGCCGTTTTCGTCATATTCGAAGCCTGCTACATAATCATTGCCGCCCAGTAACGGCTCGTTAACGTCCTTCAGCCTGCCTGCCGCATCGAAGCTGTACTGGACCTGGTATTTGGGAATGCTGCTGGGATTATTGACGTCGATAGTTTCTTTTTGCCCATCGGCCCGGTAGCTGTAATAAATCGTCCAGTTGTTCTGGTCGGTGACCTCGATAATCCGTCCTAACGGGTCGTAGTCGTAGGCTATAATTTTAGCCCCGCCGATATTGTCCGCTGCGTTCCGATTGTCGGTTACTGAGCTTTTTCTGCCGAAGCCAATATAGCTGCACTGGATATACCCGTCGTCCGGATAGTTGACATCAGTGATTCTGCCGTAGCCGTCATAGTAATAGTCAACCCAGTAGGGGGTAGCGCCGTCCCAGACCTTTCTGCGTTTGAGCGTTCCATCGCCGTTATATTCGAGCTCTTCGTAGTCATTGGATGGATACAGCGTCTTTGTTCTTCTGCCGGCGTGGTCCAGGGCTATGTAGCTTATCTTATTGTTGGCATCGGTTATCTTGATTTGATAGCAATTGCTGTCGACCGCAAAGCCGGTGTCGTTGTAATCGTAGACCGTCACTGCGGTATTTACATCATCGATGTACTGGGTAACCTTTTTTAGCCTGCGGCGCGGGTCGTATTTGAACTCGGCCCGAGCCAGCAGAGTGCTGTCGTTGTAATCGTAGCTGTTGACGTCCTTTACGAGACCGCTGTCATAGTAGCTTATTTCCTTCTTTACCGTTGCGGAGGCCTTTTGTGTTCCGGAAGCTGCTGCGAAGTATTCCTTTACTTTTCTGTTTGCGTTGTCGTAGTCTGTGTAAATAACGTGTCCGCTAGGGTCAATTATGCTGGTGCGATTGCCGAGGGCATCATAGTTGTAAGTCGTGGTAAGAGCCAGGACGTCCGGGTCTACTTTCACTTCGGTCAATCTGTCTAACAGGTCGTAGGTGTAGGCGGTGTGTTTTTCCAGCGTCGTACCGGCGGCTTTCCTTGGAATCAGCAAACTAACACTTTACGGTTGGGTCAACCAAAAAAAGATTCCGCACATGAAAGTTGGCGGATTGCTTAAGTTCAAAAGGAAACATTTGGAGAAGTGGCTCGAAAAAAAGCTTCAAAAAGACGAAGATTTTGATATACTTAACGATGACTGAAAGCTTTAAGACAAGGTTAAGAAGTAATGGGCGTATATAAAAAAGGAAAAAACTGGTATATCGACTACCACCTTAAAGGACGGCGAAAACGAAGGAAAATAGGCACTTCAAAGAAGCTGGCCCAGCAGGTCTTAAACGATGTCCATCTAAAGATTGCCAA
>CAZTKW010000296.1:0-4916 GCA_964614315.1 uncultured Pirellulales bacterium | reverse complement strand
TCGATTCCATAGGAATCCCCCTTTCTTGGTGAATTCACGCTCCTCACGGCTTTTTTCAGCCGTAATAACTGGGAAAGTTTCTTTCCACTCCGCTTACCTCTCCTTATCCGCAATTCTTGACCCCTTTATCTTTCCTGTTAACTTCTACTAATTACAAGCCTTCCCAACCAAACCATCCTGACCAGTCCAGCCTTCCCGATAATACCAAACACCTTACTCCGCTCACTGCTTCTCATTTCATTTCCTCAAATGCCGACTCAATCCACTTTCCCGACTAACATATTCTTTATTTGCCCCGCCGTATGTTCCGCCAATAATCTCTCCTGACCAACTTCCACTTTATCTATTCTCCGCCTCACCAGACCAATCCAATTTTCTCGACAAGCCCAATCCAGTATCCAACCGCCGACGTACCACTCGCTCCCTCACCAGACCGACCCAACTGTTCCGAAAATCAAAAAGCCTCATCTCTCCAAATCACCTGACCAACTTTCACCTTAGCAACTCTCCGCCTCACCGGACCGGACTTGCCAAAACGCCAAAAATTCCATTTATCATCATCTCACCACAAGCTTGTTTCGTATTTACTTAACACAGCGCACATTTTAACAAAATACACAACAAAGTCAAGCATTTTGTTCGATTTTTTTCAAAATATTTTCTTTTTTTTATATTTATCTAACTTTTCTTGTCATTTTGTGAGTTTTTTTTCGTTTTTTAAAGGAATTGAAAGCCCAGGTGGTCATAACCAACCCCCGCAAAACCCAAAAAATCACCATTCTAAAAACATATATATTGATATTTCCCGTGATAGCTGATACACTCCCGAAACCGGCTTTATAACTTAAAAAACCTCGTTTTTTCGTCAAAAACAAAGGGTTTTGCTATTGTTGGGAATCATAAAATGACTCGAAAACTCATCACATTCAGCTCAATTTTATACCTCTTTATTATTTTCTCCTCATGCGATAATATTGATAAACACCCAACCGGAAAGGACAATCAGAAAATGTATAAGTCTTATCAGGTAAACAAGTTAAGCGGCCCTATAACCATCGACGGCATCTTCGACAAGCCCCAGTGGCAAAAAGTAAAACCCCTCTATATCGACGTAATAATAGGCCCTGAACCCAAATTCCAGCCCAAAGCCCAGGTAAAACTACTCTACGACGTCAACAACCTCTATGTCTGCTTCAAGGTGGAGGATAGATACATAAGAGCAATAACAACAAGCAATTACGGCCCCGTCTGGGAAGATACTT
Source organism: uncultured Pirellulales bacterium (assembly GCA_964614315.1). GTDB lineage: Bacteria > Planctomycetota > Phycisphaerae > Sedimentisphaerales > Anaerobacaceae > CAZTKW01. Next base: position 3,654 of record CAZTKW010000296.1, on the reverse strand, counting down.
GCGTCGAATTTTTCTTCACCCCCGGCCAGGACATCAAAAAAGGCTATTTAAATTTCGAAACAAACTGCATTGGAATGGTTATGTTCCGCCATCAAACCGGCCGTGAAGAAAACGTAACACTAACCGACCCTGCCGACCTTGCACAGGTGGAAATGGCCCATTCTCTCCCAAAAAAGGCTATTGACCCCGAACACCCGGAACCAATAACTTGGACGATGGAGTATCGGATGCCCCTAAAAATGCTTGAAAAATACCACAAGATAACCAAACCCGCACCGGGTGTGAAATGGCTGGCCAACTTTTACAAGTGCGGCAGCAACGCATCAAATCCTCACTGGATGACCTGGTCGCGCATCGACAAAGAACGTCCTGATTTTCATCGGCCTGAATACTTTGGAACGCTTGAATTTGTGGATTAACACGCAATTTAATCAAGCTAAACTTTATTTCAATCCCATATAAAAGCAATCTTTGTAACATTTTATATATACTATTTTCAGGTAAAAAATAGGATTTTGTGCGCAAAAAATAAGGTTTGTTTTTAACTCTTGGCACTAAAAGTCTTAGCCGATGGAGACATTTTGGTAACAAGGCAAAAAGACGAAAATTTACTGTTTTGATTTTATTCTATCTTATATTCTTCTTAAGATATTGGTGAATACCTCCTATCGAAAACTTTACTATATGCTTAACGCTCTTTTCTATATTCAGTACTGGCATATGTTCTTCATTAAGCCCCTTAAACAAATCTTGAGCCTGAAGAAGATGTAAAAGTTGGGCTACAATAGAATGCAAACACTGTTCTGCATCAACCCGACTAAGCTCTGGGCATACGAAAATAAGGGCTTGCCTCATAGTGTTCCGCACCGGCTGTACGACTTCATTAAGAAACAATCCCTTTGGCAAATGCGGATCGTATCTTTCGTGCATCATGAGTCTCATCAAGTTGTTCCCAGAATTATCCTTAACAAAAGGTTCTATGAATATCTCAACAAATGAGTATATCAATGATTCTAAATTCATCTGAAAATCTTTTTCAGAAAACTTTTTTTCTAAACGGCTGACCCTCTGCTCAGCAAGAAGATTCATCCGACGATGGGAAACGTTTACATATAAATTCTTTTTCCCATGAAAATGATAGTTAACCGCAGCAAGATTTCAGTTTGCATTTTCGGTTATATCTCTTATCGATGTATTAGAAAACCCTTTTTCTGAAAACAATACTTCTGCTGCATCAAGTATTTGTTCTTGGATTTCTTCGTTATGTACCTTTTTGCTGGATTTATTGTTTATCTTTTCCATTTTTCCGTGTAAACAAATCGTATACAATCAACATTACGACAATTGTGAGAATGCCAGAAATCAAAAATTTCTCCGGCCGAAACTAATCCTCACAAAACGGTGAAGGCTTACATCACCTATTTCTTCGCAGAGGTTTCGGATGGCTCTAAATATTCCCCGCCGCCGCCTAATACCGCATAAAACCTGACCTCATTGGCGAGCTTGGCTAATTGTAGGGAAATAAGCCCCTGTTGTGCGCCATAAACCGAGCGCTGCGCATCAAGGACGCCCAAGTAACTGTCAATCCCATTTGTATAGCGTTTATTTGAGAGGCTGTATATCTTCTGCGTGGAATTAACTATAGACTGTTGTGCCGCTACCTGTTGATCCAAGGTGCCGCGCACGACAAGGGCGTCGGCCACCTCCTTGAATGCCGTCTGGATTGTCTTCTCATACTGTGTCAATGCGATTTTCTGAACTGACTTGCTGACTCTGTACGCTGCCCATGTGCGGGCGTCAAAAATAGGTATAGCAACCTGCGGCTCAAAGCTCCAGGTTCCATTGCCGGAACCGAATAGACCGCTTAGCTCATCACTTGCTGTTCCTACCGCGGTGGTTAGTGAAATGCGGGGGAAAAAAGCGGCTCGAGCCGCACCGATATAGGCATAGGTGCCTTTTAGCTTGTGTTCGGCTGCCATAATATCCGGTCGCCGAAGGAGAACCTCGGAAGACAGGCCTGGTGAAATATCCATAGGCAGACTAACGCTTGCCAGATCATGGGGTAAGATATCTTCCGGCACCGAAGAGCCAGCCAGAAGGTTCAATGCGTTTTGACCTTGCGCGACCAGTTGCGTATAGCGTGCAACATCTCTGCGGGCTGTATCCACCTGCGTTTGTACCCGGCGCAGGTCCAATTCGTTTGCTAACTCAACTTCGTATTGCCGCCGGATTAAATCGTAGACCCCTTGCTGTGTCTCAAGCGTGGACCGGGCAAGATTGAGGTTCCCCCGGTCTGCGCCAAGACTCAGATATACCCTGGCTACCTCGGACACCAGCGAAATCTGTGCACTGCGGCGAGCCTGCTCCGTGGCCAGGTATTCCCGCAGTGCCCGTTCTTTCAGGTTGCTGATGCGGCCGAAAAAGTCAATCTCCCATGAGGTTATTCCAAGATCAACATTAAATTGCTTGCTTGTCCTCGGCTGTCCGGGAGTCGCAAGATCGGCGGAGCTGCGTTGTTTGCTTCCGACACCTGTAGCATCAATGACCGGAAACAGTTCTGCTCGCTGAATACCATAGAGGGCTCTCGCTTTTTCTACGTTCAAAGCGGCCAGTCGCAAGTCTCGGTTGTTATTCAGAGCCGTCTCGATAATCTGTTGAAGCTTGTTGTCGGGGAAAAATTCCTGCCACTTGATATCCGCGGCGATCGGAACGCCCTGCGAGGATTTGTTGTTCTCGTATGCCGAACCGTCCGGCCAGTCAGTTGGAATCGGTGCCTCAGGCCTTGTATATTTCGGTGACATATTACATCCACCTGGTAATATAACTATTCCAACCACTAATAATAACAATTGTCTATTCATATCTGTTGATCCTTTGATGGACTTTCATCAATCTATCTTTACACTTTTTTTACGTTTGCTAAATGTCTTCTCTATCAGCACATAGAATAGTGGAGCAAACATGACCACAAGAATTGTGCCTGTGAGCATACCACCCAGCACCACGGTGCCAATCGCATTCATAGCTCCTGCTCCGGCGCCGGTACTGAAAGCCATAGGAAGCACGGCAATACCGGTCGTTATGGAGGTCATAAAGATTGGGCGCAGTCTCAGTTTCACCGCCCTCAGTGCAGCTTCGTTCAATCCCAATCCCTCCTCCACCCCTGTCTTCGCAAATTGGACTATCAGAACGGCGTTCTTTGTAGCTAATCCCAGAGTGTTTAACATTCCGATCTGGAAGTAGACATCACTCGGCAATCCTCGTAGCCTCGAAGCAATAAAGCCACCAATAACACCCAGAGGCAGTATGAGCAGAACCGAGATGGGAATGTCCCATTTCCCATAAAGGGCCGCTAAGAAAAGAAACATGACCAGAATGGAAAAGGCATAGAGCAGCCCTTTCTGGGATTCGGCCTGCCGCTCTTGATAGGAAAGTCCCGTCCAGTCATAACCGATGCCCTGCGGCAGTTTCGAGGTAATCTCTTCCATGGCCTGCATAGCATCGCCCGAACTTTTGCCCGGCATTGCCTCGCCCAGGATATTCATAGAAGGAAAACCATTAAATCGCTCCAACCGAGGAGAGCCACTGGCCCAGTGACTGGATGCAAACGAGGTAAAGGGTACCATTTTGCCGGCTGCGTTGCGGACGTAAAGT
>CAZTKW010000295.1:0-4922 GCA_964614315.1 uncultured Pirellulales bacterium | reverse complement strand
GCCTGATTGCGACATACGGGGATATGATTCGCGTACCGGGAAAAGGCGGGTCACTGGAAACAAAACAACCGGGCCATAATATAAAGGTTGTCCTCAGCAGTGAAGATGCGCTGCAATTAGCTAAAGACAATCCCGATAAGACGGTTGTGTTTGTTGCCGTCGGTTTTGAAACAACTACGCCGGCTACAGCGGTTGTGGTAAAAGAGGCAGAGGCAGAGGGAATCGATAACTTCTGCGTTTTGAGCGGGCACAAGCTGGTTGTCCCAGCGATGAGGGCACTTTTAAGCGAGAAGAATGATAAAATAGATGCGTTTCTTTGTCCCGGACACGTCAGTGTGATAATCGGCTTTGGCGCTTTTGCGGAGATTGTGGAAAATTATGGTCGGCCGTGTGTTGTTGCCGGTTTCGAACCGATGCAGATAATTGAGGGTCTGGCTGAAATCTGCCGGCAACTTGCTGCGGACAAGGTTGAAATAAAATCAATATACTCGGCTGTGGTGACCGAGCAGGGTAATACAACGGCACAAAAAATTATTGCCGAGTGCTTTGAGCCTGTTGACGGCTACTGGCGGGGATTGGGGAAAATTGAAAAAAGCACACTTAAGCTTAAGGATAAATATAGTCGGTTCGATGCTCTTGAACGATTCAATATAACCGAAAAGCATGTTGAGGACACCAGCGGCTGTCGATGCGGCGAGGTTCTGTGCGGCCTGATAGAGCCGGCTGAATGCGAGTTGTTCGGGGTCAACTGCAGCCCCCAGACGCCGGTCGGACCGTGCATGGTAAGCTCCGAGGGGGCTTGTGCGGCCTGGTTTAAGTATGGACAAAGAGAGAAGATGAGCAGGTGATGGAAGCAAAAAGGCACGATAGAATCCTGCTGGCACATGGCGGCGGAGGACAATTAAGCGACGAATTAATCCGTCATACGATTCTGCCGCGATTAAAGAATGATATTCTCAGCGAACTGGCTGATGCGGCAAGATTAGATATTGATTCTGCTTCGCTGTGTTTTACAACGGACAGTTACGTCGTCAAGCCGTTATTCTTTAACGGCGGCGATATCGGAAAACTTGCAGTCTGCGGGACGATAAACGATTTGGCCGTTGCCGGTGCAAAACCCATCGCTTTGTCTTTATCGCTGATAATAGAGGCCGGCTTCGAATTCGAGCTGCTGGAAAAAATATTAGACAGTATCAGCCGTACCGCCAAGGCCAGCGGCGTTGATATTGTTACCGGCGACACCAAGACAGTCGAAGCCGGCGCCGCTGATAAGATTTTTATAAATACGTCGGGGATAGGCGTGCGGCCCAAAGGCGTTGAGCTGGATTTAAAAAAAATCAGGGTCGGTGATAAAATTCTTATCAACGGCACAATCGGCGACCATGGAATGACTATCATCTCCCAACGGGAAGATATGAAATTTCAATCGCAGTTGAAAAGCGATTGCTCGTCATTGTCGGAACTGGTTTGCCAATTGCTGGAAAACACCAACGGCATAAAATTTATGCGAGACCCCACCCGCGGGGGACTGGCTGTAACACTTAACGATATCAGCAGGGGCACAGGTTTTAGTGTCGAAATTTGTGAGGAAGATATTGCGATTAATCCGACGGTACAGGCGGCAGCGGATATGCTCGGTTTTGACGTGCTCAATATCGCCAACGAAGGCAAATTCGCAGCGATTATCTCGCCGGAATCAGCAGAACAATGCCTAAAAATATGCAGGAAAAATCAACTGGGCCAAAAAGCAAGTATAATCGGAGAGATTGTGGAAACCCGTGATGTGCCCGTGGTGGAAATGATTACCAGAATCGGCGGCAGGAGAATTGTCCAGATGCCATACGGGCGCGAACTTCCGAGGATATGCTGATGCACGAAACGATGGTAGCGCAAAGCCTGTTGGCGGCGATTTTATCTGAAGCTGCAAAACAGAACGCAACACCAGTTTGCGCTAAAATAAGCTGCGGGGCATTCGATGCTATCAATGATGAAACGCTTTGTTTTGCTTTCGAAGTTGTCGGCAAAGGCACGGTCTGCGAGGGTACGAAACTGGAAATAGAGCATAAGCCGATACGGGCACGGTGCATAAATTGTGAGGAGCCTTTTGAATTTGAGCTTTCGTCTCCGACTTGTCCGAAGTGCGGCGGTGATTTCGAAGTGCTGCCGAGCGAGCCTTTGATGCTGGAGACAATAGAATTTGAAACGGAGTAATAATAAGATGTTCAAAGTTAATATCGGTAAGAAAATTCTCAGTGCGAATGAAGAATACGCCCGTAAAAACAGCAGCTTCTTAGCTGAGCAGAAAAAATTGTGTCTGAATATGATATCATCACCCGGCTCAGGCAAGACTACAATTTTGGCAAGGACTATAATCGAGCTGAAAGATAAAATTAAAATCGGTGTTATTGAAGGCGATATCAAAACCGACATAGATGCTGAAAGAATTAGAGCCACCAAGGCCCCGGCGGTCCAGATAAACACCGATGGCGCATGCCATTTATCAGCGGTTCAGGTAAGCCGGGCTTTAGAAAGTTTGCCGGTCGAGGATTTGAATTTGATTTTCATAGAGAACGTGGGCAACCTCGTTTGCCCGTCGTCATTCGAACTGGGTGAAAACGGTAAGGTGGTTGTGCTTTCCGTTGCAGAGGGAGATGATAAGCCGGCGAAGTATCCCGGGATTTTTGCAAAGTCAAAAGTTCTGCTTGTAAATAAAATTGACCTTTTGGTGGCCGGAGTGCAGGTGGATTTTGATATCGAACGGGTCAAAGCAGATGTCCTCAAATTAAATAAAGATATTGAGATTTTTACAATATCAGCCAAGAGTGGTGAAGGCTTCGCCGACTGGTGCGATTGGCTTGTAAAATCAGTTAAAGCTTTGGGGTAAGGGCGGGCTTTTTACCGGTAAAGACCGTGTTTTCGGATATATTCGGCAACGGGTGGGTGCAGCATTTCGGTTACGTCACGGCCTGTGGACAGTCTATCTCGTATTTCAGTGCTGCTAATATCAATTAAAGGTGTCTGGATGATATTTCGCTGAAGTTTTTCGACACGACCAGAGCCCCAAATAGTTGTAAATTGCGTAAAATCGGGCAGTTTACAGCAGGCTCTGTACATCACGGACAGGTTACACTCATCGATTAACTCATCAGTTTTGTACCAGTGCTGCAAATCCTCAACGCTGTCGGCGCCGATGAGCCAATAAATTAATGTATCAGTGCCGTAGTCAGCCTGAAATTTTCTTACGGTTTCTAACGTGTAGCTTGGGTGCGGCCTTTTCAATTCGTAATCACTTAGCTGAAAATTTTTATACTCGGCAATGGCAAGATCTAACATAGCCACTCGGTCATCATCACTTGCTTTAGGAAAGAAAGCTTTCAGAGGCGAGCGTTTTGCAGGGATAAAAACAATTTTTTCCGCGCCGATGTGCTCGGCAGCGACAGCAGCAACAACGGTATGGCCGAGATGAATCGGGTCGAACGTACCACCAAACAAAACTATTTTTCTTTTAGCCATAAAACATTTAACAAGTAAACTGCGCGTTGTTGAGGAAAAAAATTATAAAAAATCAAAATTTATTTTCATCTTCCGACACGAGTAATAAACATCAAAAGCTTTTAACAAGCAAGTCAGCATCTGTTTGATTTTAACATTTAATAATACTTTGAAAATGGATACTAAACAAAGAAAAGAATTTTTCTTTTTTAATCAAATGCACTTAAACCAGCCTATAAGCTTAATAAAACGCCTTTAATGCAAATAAGTATAAAAACAAATTTATTTGTTCAAGTAAAAATTTTCCTTAAAAATAAACATGAGTTAAAAAAATTAATCATAAAAAAATAAGTTAGCAATTTTATTTAGTCTAATGATAAACGTTATGAAAGAGTGAGTAAAAGGTTGATAGCAGAAATTTTATGAAGTATTTTTTAACTTTTGGACGATAAAAAATGTATAAAGAAAGTTGGTTAATAACATTTTTTGTAATGGTAAAGAACTAAGTAAGTGCCGAAAGGAGAAATGATGGCTAAAAAGAAAGCTAAAAAGAAGGCAGCTAAGAAAAAAGTAGCAAAGAAAAAAGCCAAGAAGAAAAAATAGCGTAACAGTTGAACTCGAGTCTAACGACTTCGAGAAGTTATGCAAAAATGGAAGGCTCCTTTGGTATGATGGAGCCTTCCATTTTTTTGTGTGGATAAAACCAGCTTACGATATTACATCTGACAGTGTAATTATCCCGGGGCCCCAGACCGACGGAATTCTTGAAATCGGGGTTTAACTTTTTATACTGCTTTAAGTAATTGTTGACATTGAGAGGAATTTTCGTAATCTTAGCTGCCTGTTTGTTTTGTAAAGAGAAGAAAAATATGGATTATTTTAACTATAAGAATGGCCGTTTGTTTGCTGAAAATGTCGATGTTTGGGAAATCATAGCCGAAGTCGGCACGCCGGTCTATATCTACAGCAAAGCCACCTTTACCGACCATTTGCAAAAGGTTCAAAAGGCCTATAGCGGCCTTGATACCGCAATTTGTTATTCTGTAAAGGCTTGTGGTAATATAAATATTCTAAAATTTCTGGCTGAAAAGGGCAGCGGATTTGACATTGTAAGCGGCGGGGAGTTATATCGCGTTCTACAGGCAGGCGGCAATGCATCAAAGGTCGTTTATGCCGGCGTAGGCAAAACCGATCCTGAAATTATCGAAGCGCTAAAAGCTGACATCGGCTATTTTAATATCGAATCAGAAGCTGAACTAGAAAACCTGATTCTGCTGGCAAAACAACAAGGCAAACGACCTAAAGCCGCCCTGCGTGTCAATCCCGACGTTGACCCTAAAACACACACCTATACCACTACCGGAAAAAAGGAGACCAAATTCGGTGTTGACATCGAACGGGCGCGAAAAGTTTTTGCCGAATATGGTAAT
>CAZTKW010000294.1:0-4933 GCA_964614315.1 uncultured Pirellulales bacterium | reverse complement strand
CGTCAATACGGCGCAAAGCCGCGCATTCACTGTCACGGCAAAATAGCGAAGGTACTGGAAGAAATGATGAAAACCGAGCCCGATGCAATGGACCCCCTTGAACCCCCGCCCGACGGCGATATCGAACTCGGCCAAATAAAAAAACAAACCGGTGGAAAAGTATGTCTGTTTGGAAATATCGAAATGAAACTTCTCGAGCATGGTGCCCCCCAAGAGGTGCGTGAATTTGTCATCGACGCAATGAACCAGGCAAAAGAAGGCGGAAGATTTGTAATTATGCCGACAGCGGCGCCCATTAATGACCCCCTTTCGAAAAAAACCCTCCGAAACTACGAAGTCTTTATCGAGACAGCCTTGGAATATGGCAACTATTAATTGTAAAATACCGACGACTAATAATCGCTCGGATACAATAGATATGAACAGCAGGGCAAAAATATTTTTTGTTACAGTTTTGCTGGCGGCTTTTTTTGTCGCCGGCTGTACTAATGAGCAAAAAACTATATCTCAAAATGTTTTAAGGCACAGCAAAATGAAAAACAACTGCTCACAAACAGACAGACCCCGCGCACGCGATATAGGTCTTGTAGTGGGTGTGCTGCCCCCCGGCAAATTCAATGCCATCACCGATCTAAAAGGCGTCAGGGTCGGCCATCTCACTCTTATCGAGGGCGACAGCATAAGAACCAGCGTAACCGCCATACTCCCCCACTCGCAAAATCTCTTTCAGGCCAAAGTGCCGGCCGCCGTCTACGTGGGCAACGGCTTCGGCAAAATGATTGGCTCCACACAGGTCGAAGAGATCGGCAATATCGAAACCCCAATCCTTCTTACCAACACCCTAAACGCCCCCCTCGTCGCCGATGCCTTAATCGACTATATGCTGAACCTGCCCGGCAACGAAAACGTCAGGTCAGTAAACCCCGTAGTCGGCGAGACAAACGACGGCAGACTAAACGATATCAGGGCAAGAGCCATCCGCACCGCCCACGTCAGGCAGGCAATAGAAAAAGCCGCAGAAGGCCCCGTCGAAGAAGGCTCAGTTGGCGCCGGTGCCGGAACTGTCTGCTTCGGCTTCAAAGGCGGTATCGGCTCATCCTCGCGCTTGCTCCCAAAATCCCAGGGCTCCTACACAGTAGGCGTATTGGTCCAGACCAATTTCGGCGGCGATTTAACAATCAATGGTGCCCCCGTAGGCCGGGAATTGGCTGCCAAAAACAGCGCCGACCAGCCGGATGGTTCCTGCATGATTATAGTTGCTACCGACGCCCCTATACTCCATCGAAACCTAAAAAGACTCGCCAAAAGAGCCCTCATCGGCCTGGCAAGGACCGGCTCCTTTATGGCAAACGGAAGCGGCGACTACGTCATTGCCTTTTCAACCGCCGAAAATTTAAGGCTCACACCCCAAACCAGCAAAAAACTCTCCGCAGAAATACTTTCGAATAATATGATGACCCCCTTATTCCATGCCGTCGCAGAAGCCACACAAGAAGCCGTTTACAACTCCCTCTTCAAAGCAACCACCGTCACGGGAATTAACGGCCGCCGCACCGAAGCCCTCCCTCTCGATAAAACAATAGAAATCTCCCGAAAATACGGCGTCTTGAACTGGGATAAATCCCTCCCGACAAAATAAATCCCCCCAAATCAGCCAAATCTCACCCTGCTCGGTACCTAGCCGAAAATCCGCCTTCAATATTTGTTTGACTTCCAAAAACAACAAGATATAATGGTTTTAGTTCGCAGGGGTGGCCTGCCGATGGGCCGGTCTGAGAAAAAACCCTTTGAACCTGATCAGGACAGTCGTTACCTCGATAAGCCTGCGTAGGGATGCGATAAGCTGTCTTAAATTTCGAAATCCATCGGCCGGTCGCTTCCTGTAAAGAAGCGATTTTTTGTTTTTTACAAAAGCAAAGAAAAATGCCAACACAATTACAAATAGCTAAAACTGGAACTATCTCCGACCAGGTCAAATTTGTCGCAAAAGCCGAAAACGCCGACCCCGCCCTCATCCGCGACGAAATCGCTGCCGGCCGATTAGTAATACCAGCCAACAGGCTCCACCTCAAAACCAACTTAAAACCCGCCGGCATCGGCCGAATTCTCACCACAAAGGTAAACGCCAACATCGGTACAAGCTCCGAACGCTGCTCAATCGAAGCAGAACTCGAAAAAACCGAAACCGCACTGTCCGTCGGAGCCGATGCAATTATGGATCTAAGTACCGGCGGCAACCTCGACGACACCCGCCAGAAAATCCTGGCCGAATGCCCCGTTCCTTTCGGAACCGTACCAATCTATCAGGTCATAATCGATAGAACCGTCGAGCAGATAGACCGAAAAATAATTCTCGATGTCATCAAAAAACAGGCCGCACAGGGCGTCGATTTCTTCACAATACACGCCGGCATCCTGAAAGAGCACCTCCCCCTACTCGAATCCCGTACCGCAGGAATCGTCAGTCGTGGCGGGGCACTCCTCGCAAAATGGATGCTCCATCACAACAGCCAAAACCCCCTCTACGAAATGTTCGACGACCTATGCGATATAATGGCTGAATACGACATCTGTTTTTCACTCGGTGACGGCCTCCGTCCCGGCTGCATCGCCGACGCCACCGACAAGGCACAAATCGCAGAACTCCGAACCCTCGGCGAACTTACACGCCGCGCACAGCAAAAAGGCTGCCAGGTTATGGTCGAAGGTCCCGGCCATGTCCCATTCAACCAGATTCAGTACAACATGGAAATCCAGCAGCAGATTTGCAGCTCCGCCCCATTCTACGTCCTCGGTCCCGTCGTAACCGATATCGCCCCCGGCTACGACCACATAACCTCCGCTATCGGCGCCACCGCCGCCGCATTCTACGGTGCCTCCTTCCTCTGCTACGTCACCCCGAGAGAGCATCTCGGCCTGCCAACTACCGATGACGTACGCACCGGGGTCGTCGCCTCAAAAATCGCCGCACACGCCGCAGACATCGCTCGCGGCCTAAATGGTGCCGCCGACAGGGACAAAAAACTAAGCGCCGCCAGAAGCAATCTCGACTGGAAAGCACACCTCGCCGAATCGCTCGACCCCCACACCGCAGAGAAAATGTACCGACAGGTATGCAAAAAGCTCCCCGACAAAGACCTCCCCTCAGAAGATTACTGCACTATGTGTGGAAAACAATGGTGCAGCGTCAGGATAAACAAACAGCTCCGCGAACTATCCTCCAAACCCGACAGGGCTAAGAGTCTATCCGAATAACCGGCTCTATGTCTTCATCGAGTCAAGCTCCACAAAAGCTATCGGCAGAAAAATAAAAACCGGTAGCCAAGCCCACAACTCCGGCATCACCCTGTTAAAAACGTATTCCGTCGCAAGAAGCTTGCAAAGGAACGTCGTAACAAAACAAAGTGCCGTCATACCGAAACTGTACATTATCGCCGACTTCATCGCCTTCGGGTCACGGCAAACAAGTACCGGCAGGCTTATCAAAAGCATCACAAGATTGATTATCGGGTCCGTTATGCGAAAGTGCTTCTGGCTGTGAAGCTGCGTCAGGTCTTTGATTTTCGTCCCCCGCTCAGCAAGCTCCGCCAACTGTTTCGAACCCAGCAGCGTCTTATGCAGCGAATGCCGCCTAACGGGAATCTCCCTCGGCGTAAGGTCGCTCGAATAGGATTTTATCGCCTGCGGCCCCTTCGGAGAATCAAGCTCCCCTAACCGCCCGTTAACAAAATCCCACTGCTCCGTATCGAAATTAAACACAGCCTTCTCTGCCGATATCCACCCCGTAACTATCCACTCTAACGAATCATCCTTCTTCGTCCGCAAAAGAATTGTCGGCTGCTTCAATGTCGATGTCTCAACATCGAATTGCCGCGAGCAAATCAGAGAACCGTTCCTGTCGCTGAGAAACCAGACATCGTAACTTTCCTTGCCCACCATCGTATCATGCTTGCGGACAAGCTTGTCTGCAAGCCGCGGTATCACAAACTCCTGGTCAATCACCAAAAGAAACGTCAGCCCTAATGCAAGAATGATTATCGGCGCTATCACCCTTTTCAGGCTTACACCCGAGCTCATCACTGCCACAAGCTCATTATGACGCACCATCTTCCCTAATGAAAACACCGCCGCTACCACCGTTATCATCCCCGCAAAATCACGAAAGTACAGCGTAATATGCGCCCCGTAATAGCTCAAAACGTTTCTGATAACAGCCGAACTCCCGTACTCCGTCTGTTCGGTAAACTCATCCAGGTTCACGAAAAGGTCGATTATTATCGTAAGCCCTATCAGCACACAGAAGGCGATGAGGTACCCTATCAGAAAGCTCTTGGCCACATATCTATCTAATATCTTCATCTCTGCCCAGATGTTCTACCCCACCCCAAAACTTTTTTCAACCTTTTTCCCACCAATAATATGGTCATCCCCGCCAGTTGGAAAAAATTTAATCTTGTCGTTTTGTTTAGCCGCAGAGACCTGCCTCGGTGGTTTTCCGTATATTTACCCCGCGTGCTGGGGGGCACTTAACGTCCCGCACCTTGTTCACGTCACAATATAACCAATTGTTTTCGCCATCCTCTGATTTTATACCATAACCACTGGCCCCGCCAGTGGTCGTATTTAGCCCGGTTCTCCGGGCCGGGGTGCTTCTTGGCCGCAGCCGAATGCGGTAGAGTTGCCGTTTTAAAAACTTTACAGGTTCATCACAAATTCATATAATTACAAATCAAGCGATCTGCGGAGAATTGCATCTGCGGCGGCCAATGAATTCGTGATTGGTAAATAGTGATTAGTGAACTGTATTTGGTGAATAATATCTGAGGTGCCTTTCTATGGAATCATCCGCCTTACACCAATTACAACAAATTCCCGGCGTTGGTAAAACTATTGCACGGGACATGCACAATATCGGCATCAATTCTATTGACGA
>CAZTKW010000293.1:0-4967 GCA_964614315.1 uncultured Pirellulales bacterium | reverse complement strand
AGTCGTCGCCAATATATGTGGGGGGAGGTAATTTGGCCAACCGGACCACTTTCAAGGGCCAAAGCCGCCTATCACAGCAACCTATGGGATGGAAAATATTCGTCTTCATACGTAAGGGATGGAAAAAGTCACGAAAATGACCTCGGCACACTTGTATTTTTAAAGGAGGGTGACGACGCTTATAAGAAAACTATGATCTCCTGGTCCCAGGGTCATGAACGATTGGGCTTTTTTTATGGGGATAATGAACGAGTAGATTTAGCCCTTCGGACGTCTGAGAACATATCGGTACGAGAAAAAAAAGAAAAAGCAGGGGCATCCGATTGTTATGTTATCGATGCAGTTATCAAAAATCGTGGTAGATACACGTTCTGGATAGACCCGGAGCATGGGTATAACATCGCACAGGCAAGAGTTATAAGGGGAGAAAATGATGAATTATATGGTGAGAAACCGAGGAGAATAAAGCTCAAGGCAGTCAATTCTATTAATAATGTCCGTTTCGAAAAAATCAACGATTTATGGGTACCGGTGGAAGCCGATATCGAATTAGATAGAAAGTGGGACGATGGTGAGTTTGTGAACATAAAGGAGCATTATAAGTTAGTTGAAATGATACTGGATCCCGACCATGATGCTTTAAACTCATTTGACAGGAGTGATGACGTTAAAAATGGAGCTGAGGTTCATATTATGGGATATAGTGCCGACTACTCAGAAGGTCCAAAATACAAATGGGTACGTGGTGCGAGGTATGTTGTGGACAATAAGGGACGCGTGGTCAGTAATGACCTTAGCGAAAAAATGCTGCCGGTAGTTAAAACTTTACCACCACTTAAGTATTATAAAATCAAAAAGAGCCCCAGATGGAGCGAGGACAAAATGGTTGTTATGTGTTTTATTGATGTGGAGCAACGAGCATCGCAGGAGTGCGCAGTGGAACTTAAGGGACTGGAAGAGAGTCTGGCAGAAAAAGGGGTGGTTGTGGTTTTAGTACAGGCTTCGGAAATTGAGGGGAAGGAGCTTGACAGATGGAAGATAAAAAACAAGATTCGACTTGCCTTGGGAAGATTACCCGAGAAACGAATCAAAGAAATTATCGGGGCGTGGAGAGTTGAGAGGCTGCCGTGGTTAATCCTGGCTGACAGGGAGCACATTGTTACGGCGGAAGGATTTGGGCTGGGAGAATTGGAGGAAAAGACTGGAGCAATTTTTCAGAAATAAGAAATATATATCGTAGTAAAAGTAAATTTCTGAATTGTTTTTATTTGAGCTTGAGCGGCACACCCTTATCACGGGCCTGTTCTACAAAGCCCTTTACTTCTTCCAACAGAGCCTCTAATTGATGGGTGTTTTCAAGCAGATTTTCGTATAACTTCCCATCGTTTAAGAGTTTAGCGAGCGAGCCTTTCCCTGCATTTACCTTCTCTAATATCAGGCGGAGTTCGGCCGTCGTTTTACCAAGTTCGTCACCGGTCTTAACCATGGTAGCGGCAATACTTTCCATCTTATCATCCGCATTTTTAACCATTCTGGTACCAGCTGCCGACAATTGCTGAATCTCTTTCAGGGTCCTGGTCGCCTGGGCCGTCGCCTCCGTCAAATTAGCAAGCGCCAAATTAAGATTTTCCTTATTCTCCTTATCACCAAGTATATCGTTTGCGTTTTCCACAAGGGTACCTAATCCCTCAACGAGTTGCTCTAATTTTTTCTGGCTCTCCTCTGGAAAAAACTCACTACTGACACCGGTCGAACCCTGCAACAGTTTGCCGGCAGTCAAAACGCCCTTAGTTGGCCGATTAGGGTCGGGAACCGGAGGTTTGATTTCAATATAGCTGCTGCCCAAACCCCGCGTCATCAACTTTACATCTACATCGGCCGGGATATTACTGTACTGGTTCTCAATACTAATAATAACGACAGCCTGATGGTAAGAAAGGGCTGTCTTAGGGTCTTCAAGAATTTCGGGCGGCCTGACTTCCGTCACTTTGCCGACCTGATAACCACAGAATCGGACAGGGGTGTTTTTCTGCACACCCGTGGCCGTAGGAAATTGAACTTTCACTTGATAAGACTTCCACTTACCAGCAAGGACAGGTAAATCACCGAATTGAAATATAAGCCACCCCAGCGAGCAAGCACCGACAAAGACAAATGCACCTACGATTAGATTGCGTTTTTTTTGGACTGTTTCATAATCACTCACTTTTTGCTTCCTTTCAAATCGGTCCTGCCTTCCATAAACAATTCCCTAATCGCCCGCAGCGGATAGCCACTGTCGTTAAGTTTTTTTATCAGTTTAATTCGCTCGATTGCTTTTGCATCAAACAGCCGTCGCCCAGTTGGTGTAATTTCAGTTGCCTCGAGCAGACCAACCATAAGATAATATTGCAGAGATGTCCTTGAAATGCCAGCTTTTTTTGCTGCTGCTCCTATTGGCACCAAGTTGCTTTGCTGATTCATTGTCTCACCGTTTCAGAGTTTAAGTGTTTAACTTTGCGGCAGTTGCTGCAAGGGTCATCAGAGAACTCTTTATCTGGTCAAACGTCAATTGCTTTACAAGCTTTTTGGCATCTGCTGATTTATCCAGCTTTTTCGAAAAATTAGGTGAAAACATCACTAAATAATCAAAGCCGTCGGGGAGCAACTCCTGGCTTTGCCGAAAGGCCTCTCTCAAAAGCCTTTTTATTCTATTACGCATAACCGCATTGCCACAGGTTTTGCCAACAGAGATACCTAATCGCCGACAACCAGAATTATTTTCCGCCACATAGAGTATAAGCAATTCATCGCTTACACATCGCTTACAAGCCAAAACAGCTTTGAATTGCTCGTTGGTTACAAGCCTTTTACTTTTTTCAAAAGAAAAACGCTTCAAGATTCCACCATAATAAAGCAAAAGAGCAAAAAAGGTAACTTAAAATTCGAAACTTTTCGACTTTTCGATTATAGTTTTTTTTAACCCGCTACCAGGGCCATTTCGTCAGCTACCTTACGTCTGTGCAGAATTTCGGCACTTATTTTGTGGTTCATCCTTCGATAATCCAGTACACCAACAAGCTTATCATTATCGGCATCGGCCACTACGGGTATATGTTCCAAATCATAGCGTCTCATCAATTCTATTAACTCTTCAAGGGGTTTGCCCGGTGTCGTCTTGTCCTGTACGGTCTCGGCAACATCGCAGGCCAAAAGCCATCCCGCAACTTCCCTGTTGGCGAACATTTCTTTGATACCAGCAACGGTAATTATTCCTATTATATGAGACTGCCGGTCGACAACCGGATAATAAACACTGTCGCTTGTGCTGAATACCTCAAGAATTTCCTGCAGCAGTAAATCCTGTGCGATGGTTGTCGGCTCGGCATCCATAACGTCCTTTACAGTATATGTTTTTATCAGGTCTTCTTCCGTAATATTGAGACCTACTTCACCGGCCTTCTTAACACCTATCTTAACCAGCATCGGGCCAAGTATTTCCATCACAAATGTTGCCATCATAACAACCATAATAATAGTATGGCCAAGATTATTGTTAAACTGGCGGCTGGCTAGAATAGCGAGGCCAATTGCCACACCCGCCTGAGGCAGGAGACAAATGCCCAAGTATTTTTGAACTGCCGCCGGCGCTGCCGAATACCTTGCCCCGAACCATGAGCCCAATATTTTACCCGCCGCTCTCAAGAGCGTAAATACTACTATCATCACTATTATCCAGGCATCCATCCTGCCAAATTCCATGTGCGCCCCGGCCAGGACAAAAAATGAAATATAAATCGGCGGCGAAAACTTCTCCACAAGTTGAAATACACTTTTGCTCTGGCGAGGCATTAAGTTTGCAATTGTAATTCCTAATGTCATAGCCGGCAGGATTGGGTCAATCTTAGGTATCATCGAAATACCGACAATCAGCAAAAGACCGCTGAGCGTAAACTCCAGAATCTTATCGTCAGCCCTGACAAATTTTAGTAGAAAATAAAGCATTACGCCCGCTAAAAAACCCAACAATACGGCACCTAAAATTTCACCAAAAAGTAATGCTACGGTTCTAATTATAGACTCGTGACCTGTACCAGTAATTGCCTTTGCACCTGTAGCTGCAGCCCGATATAGCAATAGCGCCAGAGCATCGTCGAGAGCAACAATAGCAAGTATCGCCGCCGTAAGAGGACCTCTGGTTTTGTACTCCCATAAAACATTTGCCGTCGCCGCCGGCGCGGTAGCAGAAGCAATGGCACCCAGAACAAGGCCCATTGCAAGAGAAATGGGTAAATCTTTTGTTACGAACCACGCCAGGGCTGAGATGCTTACCGCTACTAATACGAAAGCTCCTATGCCCTGCGAGAAAAGTATGATGAAAAATTGTCTTCCGTACTTTTTAAAGACATCGCTTCTCAGTTCTCCACCAATCATAAATCCTATGATGCCAAGAGCAAACATCGTAAAAGGCTCAAGAGCTTCGATAGTTTCAGTTGTTATCAAATTAAAGACATCACCAAGAAGTATACCGGCGATAATACAGCCAACAACCTGAGGTATGTGTAACTTTTGAAAGAGACGCGCACCAAATGTACCACTCAAAATCACCAGTCCAAACAACAAAGCCAGATTCAAATGACCCAAAACGCCAACTTCTGCACAAACAAACGAATTCATCATAGGAATTTCATTCTTCAGAATTTATTCAGATTATTTCTATTAGGCACTTCTGCCTATATTATCGGCTTTTTGCTGTCTCTCCAACACCTCTGCAGTCAGTGCACGGTGGACTGAGCGGCAATCCAAAAGACCGACGAAACTGTCATCTTCAGTTGAAGCCGTAACAGGGATATATTCTATATAAAAACGCTGTGCCCTCTCGAATGCATCTGTCAATGCCATATCCGGCGTTACTTTTTCAATAACGGGCTCCAGAATATCAAGCGCGACCAGCCAGTCATTCAATTCCTGTGTTTCAAAAGTATTTC
>CAZTKW010000292.1:0-4978 GCA_964614315.1 uncultured Pirellulales bacterium | reverse complement strand
AAAAGAAAGTTGATTTCCCTAAGATTGATGCAGTTATCCCTACCAAAAACTCTATCCGGCAATCAAAATTTTGAAATCCTTTGAGTAGAACATTTTCTATTTTTCATTCTTCCTTCGCTCTTTGACAAGTAAATAAACAGAGATTTTGTGCGCTATGGCAATGCTCACGGCTCCACCAGACAACTTGTAGCCTCCAATGGTACAATTGTCAACGACAGATTCTCCTACGATGCCTACGGCAATGCGCATGGTTTCACATCTGGTAATGCCGCCACTAAATTGCTGTATTCAGGCGAATATTACGACTCCACAGCCGCCCAATATTACCTCCGCGCCAGATGGTACAACCCAGCCAACGGCCGCTTCAATCGAATGGATCCCTTCGCCGGTAACAGCCAGGACCCACAGACCCTGCACAAGTATCTCTATGTACACAATAATCCAATTAACAATATTGATCCAAGTGGTGAATTTACTACCATACAAATTATGACTGTTGGAGCAATAATAGGGGGAATCATAGGGTCAACAATAGGTGCCTTGATAGCTCATCACAGAGACCATACGGTTTCTGATGTTGATTTTTGGAAGTGGACTGTGGGAATAGGCCTATTCGGTGCAGCTATAGGAGCCCTTTCGGGCTGGCTGTTAGTTAAGTTTGGAATAATAGTAGCAACGACTTCAGGTACAGTAGCTGGGATGAACGCCCCAGAAATTGAACGGATTGTAAGCAATACACCGCGTATTATGCACGCCTTTCACAGTCATTGGCAAGGGATAATAGAACATTGGGATAAGCTTAGGCCTATAGTTCGCGAAGTTTTGTCTAAACCTCAAGCCTACCAAGAACATATTCGCATGGGAACAGAGAGAGCTACAGCTTATGCTGCCCAAGTAGAAGTGGCTGGAAAAACTCAGTGGGTATCTGTAGCAATTTATGAAACGGGAGTTATGGCAGGAGAATTAGCAACAGTTGTAACTCCTACTGCAGCACAACTACAAGCAGCTGGGATTCTTCCATAAAAATCATGGAGTCCATTAGTAGTTCATCAAAATTCGACTTTATAGCTTTAGCTTAGCATGAAAGGATTGGCTCAAATGAGTTAGAAGTTATTCCAAAATCATTGTTTTGGGTATTATCAATTCAATAAATAGCATTTTGGGGAGGTTTTGGCATGGATTCTAAAAAGATTTGCAATATAACTGTCTTAAAATCTGTCAACTTTCGCACTTTTGGCGAAGTGTTAATCTGGGCAATCTTAAGCCGAAAACTTCGATTTATTATTTTTTGTCATTTACGAGGATTTTACCGTAAATGCATAAAAATCAAAACAATGCTTAAATCCTTATTTTACAAGGATTTCAAGTCATAATAAGTGCGAAAGTTTACAATCTGAATCTGCATTTTAATTTCATAAATCAGTTGTGTTAAGAAAATTGGTAGTGTAAATTCTTTTCTGTAAATTTTGTATGAGACAGGTAGAAGGTATCTGAATATGGAGGTGGAGAACGATGACTCTGCTTCAGAACAAAATAAAATTTACAAAAAAATGTTGCTTGATCAAAATTACTTTGGTATATATTTATATTAACTGGTGAAATGTTATGTTAAGAAAAAAGAATGTAAATGGTTTTGTAAACATGCCTCAGCATTACGACTTAAGTAAACTTCTGAGTATAGCTATCTCTTCAATGAAATTTAGCTCATTGCAGAGAGCGGATATTCACTCTGTTATAAACACGATTGGCAAGGTAGGCCTGAAGGCTGTTAGAGAAATCCATATTTATAATTTCGAAGATACTTCGAAACCGTTCGTTGATGATTTTAGCAGCCTTGATCCCAGCACAATTGATAAATTATTTAATAAGAGGATATCAGGCGTTTTAGACGCAAAACAAGCGAGATTTTCAGTTCTGATGAACTTAAGGTTACCGTTTGTGGATTGTGATGCCCAATTGGATTTCTATCACTGGCAAAAAATCAGCCGTATCACAATTCAAGTTGGGCAGGATCCATTTCTTGAGGGGCGAGAAGGACCATATAAACAAGATAAATTGGATATCCTTAAGAAGATAGCATGCTTCGTTTTCTGTAATATTCAATGTATTGCGGGAATCATTTCAACACAAGATAATATTTTTTGTACGAACATTGAGGAAACATTTGATAAACCACCTGTGAATTGGGCCTACTGGAGTAACGAGATACTACA
The DNA here is from genome assembly GCA_964614315.1 of uncultured Pirellulales bacterium. Classification (GTDB taxonomy): domain Bacteria; phylum Planctomycetota; class Phycisphaerae; order Sedimentisphaerales; family Anaerobacaceae; genus CAZTKW01. The sequence goes on along the minus strand of CAZTKW010000292.1, from coordinate 2,765 downwards.
GCGTGTTCCAGAAAAGTTATTGCTTCATGCAAAGAACACTGCTTTGAAAATAGATGATCTTCAAAACTTTGGTATTTTTTGGATATGGTCAGATTTCGGCGAAGCCGTTGACCAAGGCAAACTACAGCATATGAAAATGTTACGTAATGCTATTTCGGCAGCATTAAGGGAAAGGCTTCTGTGAACATTAGGGCTGTTGTCCCCACCAAAAACTCCATCCATCAGTAAATTTTGTAATCTTTTAAGTAAAAACTCTGCATCTTATTCATTAGTTTTTCGTAATTTTTTATATCGTTTTTTTTAGTGGATGAAATAATCTTCACAGTATCAACGAAATATTAAAAGGTTTCGTGGTCCTCTTCGCGAATAAGTACATCTCTGTTTATGGATTTTTGTGAAAATAAACCGAATTGCTTCAGCCGTTAGCCGTAAAGCTCTTTTGCTATTAACAAGTCGAAATATTACCTGAACAAATGGAACTTATACAACAGACAATTTCCTCAAAACTCGCAGCAGAACATGCAAGTAGTTTTGACGCCGCTGCTACTGCGAAAGAAACATTATTGAGCAGCGCGATTGAATACTGGCTTACAGTATATAACCATCGGCAATTCTCTGCAGACACGCGAAAAAACTACCGCGCTACTATGAAGCTTTTTCTCAAGATTTTGCCTGATGAGGTTCGATTCGTAACTGATTTGAAGCCCGATCACATTGAAAATTTTATTGATGAACTGCTGCTAAGAGACTACGCTAGCGCGTCGATTAATTATTATCCAAAGATTATCAAGGTCTTCTGCAAATGGGCGGAAAGACGATATAAAATACCTAACGCAGCCAGGGAAATTACAGTTCCCAAGCTGAGACAACCCGATAAGAAGTTCTTAACCAGAGAGCAGTATCTCAAATTACTTGGAGTTTGCGATGAAGGTGTTGTCCCGTGGATCAAATTTCTGGCTGCAACAGGAATAAGGGCCACTGTTTTCTGTAACCTGCGATGGTATATGTATAGCCCTTACAATAAGACATTGCACATACCGGCTGAGTTTGCAAAAAGCAAAAGGGACAGGATAATTGGCTTGAATAAAACCGCGATATCAGTATTGTGTAATATTAAAAAGTTGCGACCATCATCACCCGATGACCTTATTTTCACTCAAAAAGACGGCAATCCTTTGGATCGGAAATCGCTGTATGGGAAAATCAACAGGGCTTTTAAACGTCTCGGCCTGAGTGGCGGGCCACATGCCCTTCGCCACTATTGTGCCACCCAACTTCTAAAGGCAGGCGTTCCGATAATAAAGGTCAGTAAGTTTCTCGGACACGCTGACATTATGACCACTCAAAAACATTACGAGCATCTTGTTGTTTCCGACTTCGCTCATATTACGGACATCCTTGATTTATGACTTTAAAAACAATATTATCTCCCCAAAGCCCCCAAGTACGGTTGTTGTCCAAGTACTCCATGAAACAAAGATCATACTATCTACAAATAGTTTGCAAAATCCGTATTTTCTCTTTTGAGTTGAAGGTAAAATAGGTTATAATACTATCGTACGTATATACAAAATTAAGTAATTAATTTCAAAATGCAAGAAAATGGAACATCCTAACTTTCTAAGAATATGTTGGATAACATTAGTAGTTTTGGTGGCGTTGAGCTTAACTACCGACGTGGCAAATTGTGAAACTACAACCGTAACTTATCAGGTTTCAGCAGGTGATGACAACGCACGCACAAGTGAATATTCACAGAGTATGGGATACGACTTTCTAAGAGTCGGGTATTGGGATGGGGAGCCCCCACCTTTTACCATGTCTGCTATGCGATTTAGAGATGTCAACGTTCCGCAGGGAGTGCTTATCCTAGATGCTCGATTGAAGATTCGAGCACATTCCAATCTTATAACAGGAGAGTCACTTTACGGGGTAATACACGCAGAAGACGCTGATGATCCAGTCGGCTTTAGTGGGCGTTATATAAGGGATATAGTCAAAACCGATGCCGAAGTTAACTGGGACCACATACCATACTGGGAAACAACTTGGTGGTACACAAGTCCTGACATTTCCGCACTGGTTCAAGAGGTGATTGATCGTTCTGGGTGGTCTGCCAACAACGCAATGGTTATTACCTATTCTAACAGACTAAGCGCGGGTGAATACCGCCACTTTTGTTCTTATGAATTTGGCAGTCAGCACACCAGTGGGCCCAAACTGGAAATCACCTATGGGTATCCACCAATGGGAGATTTTGAGCCTGATGGCGATGTGGATATGGAGGATTTTGCTGTATTTGCGTTGGCCTGGCATACTGAAGAAGGTGATGATTTTTGGAATCCTTCCTGTGATCTCTATGCTGATGGTTTTATTGATATATTTGATTTAGATCTCGTCGTGGGAAATTGGCTTTATAGTCTCTAAGTGACATAAAACCAACGCCTGCCATTAATTTTCAACTCTATGCTTTAAGTTTTGAATATTTCAGATAAGACACAGCTAACTTGATGGAACCCGGCGGAGTTTCTCTTCGAATATGCCCTGTCTTTTTTGATGACATATACGAGTAGAATTGCCTTTCAGTTTAATGGTATTTTCTGAACGTTCTGGGTGGGGGCAGCAAATAGTCTCCACCAGAAGCGAGTAACTGCAAGAACTTTGTTAAGTCCTCACGGCCACAACACTAAGGTATCAATTCACCATTATTGTGATCGTTCGAACTTTCAACACAGTGAATTCTGTCTCCGCTAAACTACTAAGAC
>CAZTKW010000291.1:2405-4979 GCA_964614315.1 uncultured Pirellulales bacterium | reverse complement strand
ATTTCAAAGGGTTGCCTCTTCTCGGCACCGCTGCTCCGAAAGGGAACATCCGTATCAAGGTCAAGGGGGATGTAACCAGAACGTCCTGTCAAGGAAGGTAAGGAGCACAAACTGGGAGCCGCGGCATTTTCACAGTTCAAAGCATAGATTAAAAACAGTATTGCAAAGCCTTCAGAGGGTGGTATGGGTTATTATAGCAGAAATCGCAACCATAGCCTTCCAAATGGTGCGTTTACATATCACAGGTCTTGATGGCCTGTAATTATTCCAGCTTTGTTGGAGGTATCAAAAATTTAATAAAACTGTTGAGCAGTGGCAATTATTAAGTCTGAAAACCAAAAGCCTAAAAGAAGGAACGAAAATAATGGAAAATTTACATCCACTTTTTTAAGAAACTATCATTTTTACCTGAGACTAAGTTTTAAAAATTATAGTGTAGTAATATTTATAGATTTCTAATGAGTGGCTTCGTATTTCAACAATTAGTCATAATAAAGAATTGCCAAGCAAGGCCCCCAAATCGATCCTTACATTCTATTCCAAGAAATGTCGAATTGAACTCTTTTAGAAATGCAATTAAATGCTTCTTGGATAACACCCGCAATAGGCTGGCTGGCAACAATTGTACAAATGTCAGCAGCTTCTGTTTTTCTGATGTACTCGCAAGCTCTGGGATAAAGGCTTGCAGCTTTCTGCAAAATACCTTTTTCTTCCCATCTATCTTTAGCCGCACCTTTTCTCTTCAGCATCAAGCTGAAAGAAATGTCTAAGTAAATATAGAAATCAGGCTTAATTATACCATGATGGATAGCCGCGAACTTTTCAAAAGAAAGTCCTTCGGCGCCACAATATACCATTCCTGATAAATAAAATCTGTCGGCAATTACTGTATAACCTTCCTCTAACCACCGTGAAATCTGTTGGGATCTCCAAAATCTTTCCGCGGCCAATAAATGTGCACTGGTCAGAGGTGGCAACTCACTACTTCTTTTACTCATTTCTCTAAAGGCTCGGCCAATGGAATTATCATCGCCTGGCTCCTTGAATGACAGTGCTTTTATTCCTTTCTCATTCAATTTATCGCAAAGCATTTTTACGATTGTTGTTTTCCCACTCCCATCTAACCCTTCAAAAACAATAAATGCTTTTTTCATAACCTTGCCAAAGTTTTATTAAAATGTCATAGTGTTTTGATGCATATCATAGCTGATAAAAGGGGAATCATCTGAGGATCAACACCAAGTGTTTTAGCTACATTCCTGTTCACTCCAGAAAAGTCTTCCGATGGAAGAGCATCCCCCGGACTCAGGGTCTTCTTGATTATCGTCTTAAAACCAACTCCTTCAACCAATTCAACCAATTCGTCAATGTTGTATATGAATTGAAAGGGGAGAAGTACCACACCCCCGTTGTGGTCCTTGAACCAAATTTTATCTAATGGCATGTTTCTTTGCGGTTGAACTGCTCTAGCCCAATCTGTTGGTGTTTCGGTAACAAAGTAAATTCCGTTTGGCTTCAAAATTCTGAAGATTTCTTTTGCAGACTTTCTGGTCAAGTATGCTCCACATAACATTGTCATAACTAGGTCAAAAACACCATCTTTAAAAGGTAATTCAAATGCCGAAAGTTGGCAGTACTTCAATTTTAGCAATGATTCCAGTTTTGTATATCTCAACATTTGAAAGGAAATGTCACCCAGTACCACATTACTACCAAGCTCTGCCAACTTCATTGAAGCATATGCTCTACCTCCACCAAGGTCTAAGACTAATTGGCCTTGTTGAACTTGCTTTAAGAGAGTCCCTTCTAAAAAATCAAGTGTAACTGTTTCGAAATTCCGGATAGTTTCATGAGAAGGCAAATTATATCCTTTTGCAACTTTATCATAGCTTTTTGATGCATCTCTTGCTATTTCCCTAAGAACTTCTATTGAATGCTTTTCATCATACACTCCAATTTTGATATCGCAGGTTGTCATTTTATGAAACTAAGTTGAAAGTCCGAAGTTCTTGGGTCTAAACCATACTTCTCCAATGCATAAGCAAATATCAAATAGAATGCTGCATAACCTCTATATTCGCCTAGATTTTGTAAAGTATTCCTGACAGCACGTTCATTAACTTTCTCGCCTTTTTTGTAAAAACGTGACACAGCAGCTTTAAGACCTGTATCATTACCAGGTAATGCATCATACCTTCCAATACCTCGGCACATCATGTATTCTACTGTCCATGGACCAATGCCTTTTATTGATGTCAGTATCTCAATCGCCAGATTGAGGTTTATTTCTTTAAACGATTCTAAATCTAAATCTCCCTCTGCCACTTTTTTGGCGGCGTTCACAATGCAATCTGCTTTTCTGGCATTAAAGCCCAACTCTCTAATATTCGCAGGATCACACATCGCTAATGCTTCAGGTGTTGGAAACGCATAGTAATTATGCCCTTCACAGTAAATACTCCTTCCATATTTCTTTACTAACCGTCCTCTAACAGTACTAGCAGCTGCTAGAGAATTCTGTTGCTCACTTATTGCAATTATTAACGCTTCAAATACACTTGGTGTTCGAGGTGG
>CAZTKW010000291.1:0-2395 GCA_964614315.1 uncultured Pirellulales bacterium | reverse complement strand
TTAAACCTAGCAGATTTCTAGTTATTTGGAAAAGAATAGGATCTTCCTTCTCCACATATTTATAAAATTTTGTTAAATCCAACTCTGCACCTATCATCCATTTTATTTTACCAAGAAGCTCATGTAATAGTTCCCTATTTTTCAATACTGGTTGAATGCCAAGTTCAACTTCAGAATTTTCGATTGTACCTTTTGAAATTGCAGTGACCAAATAATGTCCTCCTGCTATATTCAAAACCCGCTTAAAGCATCTTTTAAAATAAATATCGACGTTTTGAGATCTAAAGCTACCGTAAACTCCAAGCGTTAGATCAAAGTCAAATGGAGATAAGGGTCGAATGATTAATTCACTCATGAATTTTGCCTTTGTCATCGTATTTTTGGGAGGGTTCTCCACACCATGCTCTTAGCATGTCAATATTATTTTTCGCAGATTCTACAACATTGTCAGCAAGCTTCGATTGAAAATCGAATCGGTCAACCTCAGTAGGAAAGTCAATGATTTCAAGTGAGTAATTGATACCATGGATGGCGTGAATTACTGGAAAACTGCTATCTACACTTCTTATTTGAGATCCCCACTTACGTTGGATTAGAACTTCTCTCGGGTCATCTAATCCCAAAAGGTGCAGAACCTTTTTTGTTCTGTTAATTAAACGAGCCACCGCATAAATTCTTGAAATCGCAAGGTCTTCAGTAGCACACACTTTTGAGAAACATCTAGGAGTTACTATTTTGGGAAGGCCTATGACGTTCACAGTCTCCATTTCTGCAAGAGCGTCAAAACAATATATATAGTCTTTCTCGTTTTTACCCTGGACTATTGCATGCCAAATGTACTTCTTCCGCAGTTCTTGGCCCATTTCATCGATCCATGAACTGACGATTTCTACCGTTCCACGACCATCCCAGAAGGTCTCCAAAAACTGTATTTCATTAGCTCCAACCATCTCAGCACGTTTTATTGTTTCTTCTAGTGTCGGCAAAGGTTTTTTTTCCAGCCATGCTTCGTACGCTCCATTGTCTAAAATTATATGTGTACCGGACTCGCCAAGTAGGCGATGGAACTCAGTATAGTAATTCCGACCGTCATTTATCAAGTGAGAGAGTACAAGGGCCATACGACAATTACCTAATTCACCGAGATGTGGAAGTGGAACAATCGGGCAAAAGTACATATCACCAAGCTCCTTTCCATTCTTCTTCTTCCACTATTGCATCTAACGAAGGAATATCTGCAATCCTATGCTTTCTCAGCCATGGTATAATTATCCGCATAGCGGGATAGTCTAAAGCACCAAGGAGCATTCCCTTCCAAAGCCCATAGAGCCATGCCCCAAGCATCACTTGTTTCCACTCGTTTATAGGAATAAGTGGTTTTTTATAAAAAATATAAGGCACAATAAAGAAAGCTAAATTAAAGAAAATTGTTGCATCTATGAACTGGCTCAGAACTGGCACTAAGGAATTTCTGAGCCACATGTGCTTGCTGCGCGTAAGGGACTTTAATTTCTTCCAACAATAAACTTCGAAAGTTTCAGTAATAGGATAAGAAAACAGACTTCCGATAATGACGCTGGTAGAGGAGAAAAATACAGCTTCGAAATGTGGTTGAATCCATTCCTGTCCTGACATGGAAGGTAAACGCAATGCGATTTGATAAAAGCCAAGAACAATAACATTCATTACAGCACCAATACCCACCAGCTTGTAACCAACTTTTGGACCATAAATGTCAACCAGTATATCTGAAGAACCAATGCATGCCATGTAAGCAAACGCCCCGACAGAAACAGCAATGCCAAAGAAATCAAACATTTTTCCTGCAGTAATATTCGCTACAATCAAAGTCGTCATATAAAACCCGGTTATAACCATTATGATACTACTGTCTCTTATTCTCATAGCACACCACCTTTTATCCAATCAGAGATTATCAATATTTTGTCTTTACAATCTCGTTATCATTTTAGAAAAGGCAATTATAAACGGACCGGAAGATCACTAAAAGAGTTTCGTTACCAAATAGTCCTTACAATATGCCAAGGAACTTTGTTGATTTATGCCATTAAAGAATCTGGTTGGAGGAGCCCCCACCAAATAAATTCGATGATCATACTTAAATTTTCCACGAAGCCTACCTTTTTTCGCTAGCTTTATTGAATAAGGTAAAGTCTCTGAAGAGCGAACATTCTCATAAGCATCTTTTTGAAAAGTTATTATGCCCCCTCTACTCATCATAAACTCTTGAATTAAAGATGCAATTCGCCTTTGTTCCTCCAAAGCTATAGCTTGTATTGCCTTCCTCCCGAATAATCGTATGAGACCGTTAACGCCAGAACATTTTGGGTCACTGGCAGCACTTGGCATCGAAAAGAACACTGTAATCCCAATG
>CAZTKW010000290.1:0-5010 GCA_964614315.1 uncultured Pirellulales bacterium | reverse complement strand
CAGCTTTGTCTTGGGATCGACCCATACCGTGAAGTCGTTGTGCTCATTCGGCAGATGTCTGAATCCCTGCAGGATTTTTCCATCGACCTCTTTTGTTCCGAGCCTTTCGGTAGATTCCTGCTCAAATCGCTTGACCATCTCGATTATGTGCGGGTCTTTTCTGGGACCAAAGCCAATAAGCTTTGTAACTGTTGCCTTCATCTCAGAGGGTTTAAGTTCCACAGTTATCGCGTCTTCTCCCCTCATATCAATGATATGTATGTCACCATTTTCAACTTCCTGCCGCCTTTGTGAAAGGTTCAAATGATACACATCCATCGTCGGATATTCAGGACCCTGCTCGCGTACAACTCTCTCACGGCATTTGTATTTCGTATAGTTGTTGATTTGCTCAACCACATCGGACCAGGCAACGCTTGTACCGTCGATAGAGCCTCCAAAGTGATGTATTGCCGCCAGTATGGCAATAATTATAACGGCAGCTGCGGCGATTTTAGTTATTTGTTTCATAATTTTTAAACCTCCTGTCGGCTGGCGTAGTATGGCGGGGCCGCGAGATAAAGGTTGGAGTTTTTGTTTGTCAAACTGTTCGATGAGTTTGCTTTGTATGGTATCCGCTCTATCTTTAACTGATTTAAATGCGGCCTGAATCATTTCTTCTTCGTTTGCCAGCATCTTATAGAGGTGTTGGCAGGTTTGGCAGGCATCGATATGCTTTTTGAGTTTTTCGGCGGCGTGAGAATCCAGTTCGCCTAGTATTAAAGAGGCAATTGCCTCGCGTCGGTTTTGACAGTCATTTTGTTTGCTCATTGCTGGTCCTCCAAAAGCATATCGTGCAGGCGAAGGCGTGCACGTACCAAACGACTTCGGACGGTGTCTTCACTGATACCGAGGCTCTTAGCAACGCTGGCACATTTTCGGCCGTTCATATAGTAAAGAATAATCGGTTCGCGGTAACCGTCCGGCAATTTAGAGATGGCTGTGTGTAAACGCCTGATATGTTCGCCAGTTGAGTTTGCCGGCGAGGGGATATCATCAGGCAAGGTTTGTGTGAAAGGACGTTTGCGATGATAATCGATACACATTCGCCGGGCAATCTTCAGCAGCCAGGGACGCACACGTCTTTTGTCCCTTAGTGTATCGAATTTCATAAACGCTTTCAAAAATACGTTTTGCATAATATCCTCACTGTCGTGAAAGTTTTTAGTGTGGGCCATACACAGGCCCAGAACGGCTGATGCGTATTTACGCACGAGCCTTTCCGGAGTTAAATTTTTGTCCTCGCCAGACATATTTGCGGATTCACAAGTTTTTTCAGGCTCAGCTTCGGTCAATTGACCAATCCTTTCACTAATAAAGACGGAGGAAAATGCAAATTGTGACAGCGTATTGTAAGTTTTTTTGAAATTTTTTAAATCATCGATATAACAAATCTTATGGATTTGTAATTTTTGAGAATTTACAAGCTATACTATTTACAGCCGGAAGGTGTTAAATTCGGGGTTTGCGTTTGAAAGATAATTTTGATATTATCGCGGCATTAGCAGCGTTACCTGCCAAGATAAAGGTAGTTGAAAATGGCAAACGAGCAGAACCAGACACAAGAGCATAGCCATGATGAATATGAGCGTCAACCAGTCCCTCAAAATGCTTTGTTAGGTTTCAAAGACTTTGTCGGGATGTACGCAGGAGAGCACTGCGCCGGAACCGAACTGATGATAGGCCCCCTTTTTGTTGCGGCAGGTGTTGGTGCATTTGATTTGATTGCGGGTTTGGTTGCAGGCAACGCATTGGCGGTTTTAAGCTGGATGTTTTTGTGTGCACCCATTGCCACTCGAGCCCGCCTGACCTTGTACTACCAGTTGGAAAAGATATGCGGAAAAAATCTTGTTACACTTTACAACCTTGCCAACGGAGTGATGTTCTGTTTCCTTGCAGGCTCAATGATTACCGTTTCTGCAACAGCAGTGGGGGTATGGTTCAAATTCCCGATGCCCGGCCTTAACGACATTTACCCGAACAGTGCAGGCTGGGTTCTGGCGGTGCTGGCAGTTGGCGGTCTTATTTCGGTTGTTGCCGCTTTTGGCTATAAAGCGGTCGCCAGGTTCGCCAATATTGCAGCGCCGTGGATGGTGCTGGTTTTTCTTGCGTTTGGTTTTATCGGATTAAAACAGTTTATCGACGCAACCGGCGCAGATATCAAATCCGCCGGCGACTTGTGGCAACTGGCCAACGAACATATCTGGAAAGGGGGCGAACCTTTACCGGGCCAGATAAAATTTACTTTCTGGCACGTAACGTTCTTTGCGTGGTTCTGTAATATGGCAATGCATATCGGGATGTCTGATTTATCGGTGTTTCGTTTTGCACGTAAATCCAGATATGCAATAGCATCAGGGGCGGGTATGTATGTGGGGCATTTTATGGCATGGCTGTGCGCGTCTGTTCTTTATGCCTATCAGCTTTACCTTGAACCAACCAACACAGACGTTCTGCCCGGCCCGATGGCTTATAAAGCGGCCGGCATTTCGGGTTTATTATGTGTGATAGTCGCAGGATGGACCACTGCGAATCCTACTATTTATCGTGCGGGTCTTGCATTTCAGGCTGTGACACCAAAAACGCCGCGTTTTACAGTTACACTGCTAACAGGCGCTGTTGCTACCATTATGGGGATGTTCCCTGCTATCGCGATGAAACTGCTTGGTTTTGTTGCTCTGTATGGCATGCTTCTGATGCCGATGGGAGCCGTGATTTTTGTAGATTTCTGGGTTATAAAGAAATTAGGTCTGCAAAGCAATTACACCGAAGTTTCCGGCAGGTTATTTAACTGGGCGGCCGGTCTTGCGTGGATTTGTACGGTTGGTATTTGTCTAATAATGGTTAAGTATGCAGGGATACAACTGTTCTTTGTTTCTCTGCCGGGATGGTTTATTGCGGCGATGCTGTATATCACGCTGAGCTTTTTCTATCAAAAGAAAATGCGTCCATCAAATGTAAGGACGATAATGCTGCTGGCAAGGGTAATATCATGGATATCGCTTATTTTGTTAATCGGCTCGGTTTTATTGTTACTTGCAGGGCGTATGGAACTGGAGCAGGTCAAGCCGTTAATGATGATTTCGACGGTCAGTTGGTTTATTACCGCAACAATGTGGCTTACTGTAAAAAAGCCCTGATGCTGTTTTATTGACAACAATTTTATGAATTATTTAATACTCTGGCAGGATTCTAATGAGCTGTGAACATTTAATAACGACAGTTGCTCGTGTCAGCCGTGACATGTGGGACAAAGGCTGGATAGAAGCAAATGGGGGAAACATAAGCGTAAGGCTCGACGACGAAGAAAAGGCCTCGCTTACAGAAAAAGCAAAAGGTGACTGGATAGATTTGCCGACCGAATATTCTAACCTTGAAAACGACGTATTCCTTATTTCAGGCACAGGTAAATTTCTAAGAAACATCGAACTTGCACCGCTGGAAAATATTGGTTTTATCAGGCTTAACGACAAAGGTTTTGCATACACTATTGTCGGCGGCTTTACAAAAGGCGCTAACCCAACCTCCGAGTTATTCGCCCACCTGGGCAGCCATTCGTCCATTAAAGACTCCGGCAGACGAGTTGTAATACACAATCACGCAACGAATCTTATCACGCTGACTTTCGTCGAAGAGCTTACCACTGAAAAACTCAGCAAGCTCCTGTGGCAGATGCAAACTGAAAGCATAGTTATTTTCCCAAAAGGCATAGAATTTATCCCCTGGCTTGTGCCGGGTACTGAAACGGCAAAGGCCTTTCAAAAAAGAGATTTGGTAGTATGGCAGTACCACGGCATCTTTGCAACCGGTAAAGACCCTGACGAGGCGATGGGCCGGATACATGTCGCCGAAAAAGCCGCAGAGATATACCTCAAAGCCAAAGCCGCAGGCGGCATCCATTCTGTAATAAGCGACCAGCAGCTTTTGGCTCTTGCTGAACGTTTTAACCTTGATTACGACAAATCTATCCTTGAAACAAAAACCGGCCTTTGATTTGTTGTGGAGTATCATCAGGTGAAAACCAACGCAATTATTATATTGGATATCGGCAAGACCAATAAAAAGGTTCTTGTTTTTGACAGAGAGCTCAAGATTCTTGAGAAGGACTCAAAGAACTTCGGAGAAGTTACCGGCCAGGGGGGCCTTAAGCTTGAGCAGCCGCAGGCTGTTTTTGACTGGTTTCTTAACAGGCTGAAATTTTTTTCAGACCGTTATTACATTTCGGCGATATCTGTAACCACTCACGGAGCGATGGGTGTATGCGTCGATTCAAATGGGGATATTACCTGTCCGCCGCTTGCATACACGAACAAACCAGGCCGTCAATTCTGCGAGGCGTTTTTTAATGAATTCGGCGACAGATTAGACCTGCAATTACAAACGGCAACCGCTGAAATAGGTGAAATGATAAACTTCGCCAAGATACTCTATTATTTGAAGAAAAACTTTCCTGATGAGATGGAGAAAACCAGGCACATCCTTTTGTATCCGCAATATTTCGGCTTCCGGCTCACGGGCAATGTTGCCGCAGAACCAACAATGCTCGGCTGCCACACATATCTCTATGACCATAAAAACAATACATATTCGGATGTCGCACGAAAGCTGGAACTCATAGAAAAACTTCCTGAAAAGATTTGTTTTTCCTGGGACAAACTCGGCGCTGTAACCGGGCAGCTCGCCAAGCAATGCGGCCTTCCCACCAACTGTATCGTAACCGTTGGCGTTCATGATTCGAATGCAAGCCTGCTGCCGTTTTTGCTCACGGAAAACGACAACTTTGTCCTGAACTCAACAGGCACATGGTGCGTTGCTATGAAACCTGCTAATAGCATCTCTTTCAAGCAGCAGGAACTTGGCAGAAACGTATTTTATAATCAGGATGTTTTCGGCAGGCCTGTCAAAACTTCAATCTTCATGGGCGGTCTTGAGTACGAAACTTATACAAAGCTCTTTACAGCTATTCATAAA